>JBCDIP010000037.1:0-12133 GCA_038748855.1 Pseudomonadota bacterium | reverse complement strand
TGGCGCCGGTCTCGGTGTCCTGAATGGAGAAGTTGATGTGTGCGCCGGAGCGCCAGTCCCCAATGGTGGGCTTGGGCATGTAGGTGACGAACATGCCGTGGCGCTTGGCCACTTCCTTTAAAAGCACGCGCAGGAAGGTGAGCCGGTCGGCCATCTCCACCACATGGGTGTAACCGAAGTCGAGCTCGAACTGCGAGTAGGCCCCTTCGGCCACCACATCGTGCAGGTCCCAATCCAGCTCGCCCAGAATGTCGATGAGCTCGCCCAGGAAGCCCATGCTGTCGATGGAGGCTTCAACATCATAGCCCCATGCCTGGCGCCGGGGCTTGCCACCGCCAGGCATCACAGGGTCATTGTCGAACGCCTTCACCGGCGCGCCGTTCTCATCATACTTCATGACGATGAACTCCGGCTCCACGCCGGCCATGGGGCGAAAGCCCTTGTCGGCAGCTGCTGCCACCTGGCGCTTCAGGGCCATGCGCGGGCAGATGTTGTAGGGCTTACCCTCCCAGTAAAGGTCGGCGAAGATCACCGCCTGGGTCTTATCCCAAGGGCAGACATAGACCGCATCCAGGTCCGGAATGGTGATCTGGTCGGGATCAGCCGGCCCAAGCTCGGGCACGAACGAAACTGAGTGCACGGCAAACTGCGGGCCCTTGCCAAGGCACAGGGCCTCAAAGTCCCACATGGGCACGGGCTTGGTTTTCGGCACGCCCAGAAGGTCGATCCAGCAGCACAGGAGGTACTTCACCCCCGCCTTCTCCAGCCGCGCCTTCACATCGGCCATCTGCCCGCGATTGCGCTCAATCGCATCGTCCATGCTTTCAATATAGATGTCGCTCATCTGTCTTTCTCCTCAGGCCGGACCGTGCCGGCTCTCCTTATTGGGCGGGTTTGGGCATATCTTCAGGATCGATGCCGGGAACAAAAGTGATGCCGGCCTGCTGCTTCCAGTCGTGCGGGTAGGCGGCATAGAAAATCACGCATTTCTCATCACACTCATAGGCGATGTGATTGTCTTTCGGGATGTAGAGCACATCACCCGGCGAGCACTCATAGCTCTCCCCATCGCAGGTGAGCCGGAAGGTGCCTTCCATGCAGTAGATAATCTCATCGCAGGTGAGGTCCCACGGCACAGACACCTCGTTCAAGAAGTTCAGGCCGCCACACATGGTGTCGGAGACTTCGCTGGTGACGAACGGTTTGATGTAACTTTTGCCGGGCTCCAAGGTGTGGAGCCTGTGCTCAATCTCAGAGAATTTGTAGAGCTGGGGTTTGTTACCCATGGGGTGCGGTATCCTTTGTTTTCAGAATCAATTGACTGCGTTAGGAGAGGTGATGGCCTGGACGATCTGGTCTTGGAACGCGCGCACGCTGTCTTCCCACACCGGGGAAAGAACGCCGCCAGGACCGGCCACAGGAGACGACCGGCCGATCTGCATGCGCTCGCACATTTCATGATCCTCTTTGTGAACATCCCACCATAAACTCTTGAGACCTTCGACTTCTTCGGCTGTCAGCGCTTGGCCCTCGGTGGTGTAGAGCGCACGCTTTTGCAGCATGCGGTCCGGCCCGAGCGGGACGTTCAGATAGACCCCCAACTGGTCCGGGAAATAGCGGCCTACAATGAAGTTGGGAAACAAGGTGAGATAGCGCGAGGAGACCGCCAGAGAGCCGCTGGTGCCCACCTCCTCAGCCAGATCCACCGCACTGCCCAGGCAGCGTCCATCCACGATGGTGTAGTGCTCATGGAGCGGCTGGCTGGTGGTGGTCTTGTGGACGAACTGCACGTGATAGGGCTCAATGAAGTTCTCCATGATGAACTTCCAGTTGGTGGCGATCTCGCCGAAATCGAGCACGCCGATGGGCTCCACCTTGGCAAAGTCCACGCCCTCAAGACGCTGGATGAGGGGCGCTGCATAGTCCTCAAACGGGGCTGCAGCACCGTCCAGGTTGACGAAGATCCAGTCATGCCAGACCACGGTGCGCACGGGGCTAAGGCCGTGGCCTTCAGGATCAAACCCCTCTGGCTTATCGACACCGGTGCCGCCAAAGTGCGGCGAAGCGCGCAGCGCGCCGCTCAGGTCGTAGGCCCAGGCGTGGTAGGGGCAGCGGATCAGCTTGCCCACATTCTTCGGCGCATCCACCAATTGCAGGCAACGGTGGCGGCACACATTGTGGAAGCCGGAGATCTTCCCTTCCCCATTCTTCACCAGAAGAAGCGGCTTGCCCGCCACGGTCACCGGAGAAACATCGCCGGGCGTCGCCAGCTCATGGGCAAACCCTGCACACACCCAAGTCTTGCTTAAGACCGTATCGCACTCCAACCGCCAGAACGCATCGCTCGTGTAAGCCTCCGCCGGCAGGCCTTTGGACGGGCTGCCGCCTTGGGTGAACCCGGCCAGCATCTGGTCAAGCGCGTTACTTTCCATCCCGCTCTCCCCAGTCGCTCTTCAGCAGGAACTGGTTCTTGTAGTTCTTGAGACCCGTCATGGTTTCCACCGACGCGATGTCGGCCGTCCCATGGATTTCGGTATCGAGGAAATGGAGCAAACCGTCCTGGTCGTTGCTCACCACCTCCACAAGCAGATCGTAACGCCCGGAGACCCAGAGGATGTAGACCACGTCCGGCAGCCGGGCGAGGCGCTCGGCCACCTGTTGCGGCGTGTGGCCCGGCGCAACCTTCAGGCCCATCATGGCGTCGGTCTGATACTCCACCGCCACGGGGTCGGCGATCGCCACGATGCGCAGCATGCCCGCCTGCTTCATGCCGTTCACCCGGTTGCGGATGGTGCCTTCTGAAACGCCAAGCTCAGCAGCGATCTCCGCAAACGGCATGCGCCCGTCCTGCTGCAGCATAGCAACGATGGACCGGTTGAGGGTGTCGTGGGGGGAAGAAATGTCGGAGAGACGCGCCGGGCGCTCAGAGAGCTTACGCGCGTCAATGTCGGTGATCTCGCGGGCTGCTCTGCCGGGACGTGCCACCATAATCCGCCTCACATTACGATATTCGAAGAACAATCGATTTTAGCTACGTAATTCGCAGCAAGTTAGCCTTGACTTACGAATACGTCAATATTCTAATTTCCAGATTGGTGATCGAGCATCTGTAGGAGGTCGCACTATGGGGTCCGCTCAACACTTTACCGGCTATGCTCAAGCCGGATCGCCCGGATATGACGAGGAACTGGCCCATGTGGGCCCCGGAACCCCGTGTGGGGAGATGTTCCGGCGCTGCTGGCATCCGGTGGCTGTTGCCGCTGATGTGGGCGAGCTGCCGCTTGGGATCACTGTGCTGGGGGAGAAGCTTGTTCTTTTCCGCATGCCTGATGGAGAGTTTGGCCTTGTGCACCGGCAATGCCCACACCGGCGCGCCTCGCTTGAGTTCGGCAAGTGCGAGGCGCGCGGCATCCGCTGCGCCTATCATGGCTGGTTGTTTGCCCCCGATGGGGAGATTTTGGAAACCCCCGGCGAGGCGCCCGATGCAAAGCCGGCCATCGAAGTGCGCGCCCGCACGCGGCTTGGGGCCTATCCGCTGCATCAGTATGGCGGTTTGATCTTTGCCTATATGGGCCCGCCCGAGGAGATGCCGCCCTTTCCGGAATATGACGCCACATATGTTCCGGATATCACCACGCGGAACTATCAGATCAACTATTCCTGCAACTGGCTGCAGGTTCTGGATGCGATCATGGATCCGGTGCACACCTCGTTCCTGCACAGCTCGATTTCCGGCGCGCAGTTCTCAGAGGGTCTTGCGGAGATCGGCGAACTCGATTTCTTCGAACGCGGCCTTCAGTATCTGGGCTCCAACACCCGGCGCGTAGGCGATCATGTGTGGGTCCGGGTCAACGAGGTTGTGCTGCCCAACTTCACTCAGGCCGGCTCGGCGTTTCAAGCAGATGGCACCCGGGCGCACTACTTCGGCCGCTCCTCTTTCACACGCTGGGTGGTGCCGATTGACGACACCAGCTCCATGTCGCTCGCCTGGGCCAACTTCGGCGAGCGCGGCGACCCGCATGAGTACAACACGCAAGAGGGCTGCGAGCTGATCGAACAGGGCGAGCTTGTGGACCGGCCCTGGGAGGAACGCCAGCGCCATCCGGCCGATGCTGAAGCGGTGGAAGGTATGGGCCCCATCAGCGAGCATAAGGGCGAGAACCTGATGCCCACCGACAGAGGCGTTGCCGTCTACCGCCGGGGTTTGCGCCGCCTCATCCGCGATATTCGGGAGGGCAATCCGGCCCCGCGGCCCAGCCAGATTGCCGCCAAACCGGTGCGCACCTATGGCCAGGACACGGTGCTGAAGTTACCTCTGCGCAACGCGGAGGCCGACCGTCCGTTCATGAAGCGCGTGGGGCGCGCGGTGATGGAGATGCAGTTTGGCGCAGAGGAGATGGAGCTGGACGCCCGCGATGCCCACATCATCGCCAGGTTGCAAGAGATGGAGGCGGCAGGGTTCCAATGAGCTCAAAGATTGTGAAGGTTCACATCAAGAACAACCGGTGGGCTGAAGGATCCTTCCCCAACACGCCGGAGGGCGAAGAGGTCTTCACTATCACGCAAGAGCGCTTCGATGCGGCGCTCGCCGCATACCCTTCGCTTGAAGGGCGCATGGAGGTGTTCATCGATTGGGATGAGGACAATTTCGCCTCCTCCATGGCGGACACCGACGTGCTGCTCACCTGGAACCTGCCGACCGATGGTTTGGGTGACATCGCCAAGCAGCTCAAATGGATCCACTGTATTGGCGCAGGGGTTGAGCACATGCTGCCCATGGATTGGTTGCCGTCGGGCGTGGCCCTCACCAACAACAAGGGGGTCCATGCGGACAAGGCGGGCGAGTATGGCCTGATGGCCGTGCTGATGCTGCACAACAACATGCCGGCCATCCTCACCAACCAGCGGGCCCATAAGTTTGAGTCGCTCTACTCCACGCCCATTGCCTCCAGCACAATTGTGGTGGTGGGCACGGGAAGCCTCGGCGGCGCGGCGATCAAGAAGCTGGCCCCGCTCGGCCCTCATATCATCGGGGTGAACCGCCATGGCGGGCCGGTGGAAGGCTGCAGCGAGGTGGTGACCATCGCAGAACTCGACAGCGTTTTGCCCAAGGCGGACTACCTCTATCTCGCTGTGCCCGACACGCCGGAGACCACCGGGCTTATGAACCGGGCGCGGCTCGATCTGCTGAAGCCCACCTGCGGGATTGTGAACGTGGGCCGCGAACCGGTGATGGATTACGACGCCCTGCGCGAGAAGCTTGAGAGCGGTGCCCTGGCCGGTGCGGTGCTGGACGTGTTCTCGCCCGAACCCATTGATGCGGCCTCGCCGCTCTGGGATACGCCCAATCTGGTGGTGACGCCGCACGTGTCGGCCGATGACGGCGACAGCTATGTGCCGCTCACTTTGGATCTGTTCTTCCGCAACATGGAGCGGTTTTTGGGTGGCGAAGAGCTGCTCAATCCGGTGCGCCCTGATTTAGGCTATTGAGCTTTGTGATGGCCTCTTCCAGGTCGTCCATCAGGGCCGCGTAGGCTTTGGCGCCGACCGCGTCCTGGATCTGGGCGTATTCCTTTTCGGAGTGCCGCGCCATCTTCTCCACCACCGCCCTGCCCTTCGGCGTTATGGAGACCAGGCGCAGGCGTTTGTCGTCCACCCCGTTGCGCCGGTTGATCAGGCGGTCCCGGCTGAGATCGGCGATGATGCGCGAGAGACTTGGCATTTTGAGGCAGATCGCCTCAGCCAGTTCACCCGCCTCCACCTCCTCACGCTCGCAAAGGGCTCTGAGCACGCGCCATTGCTGCTCGGTGACGCCGGCCTCCAGCAAATGCGGCCGGAAGCGCTCCATAACCGCCTCGCGGGCCATTAACAGCTTTAAAGGCAAGGACTGTTGGAGCGGGCGCATGGCTATGGCACCGGCTCGTCTTCCACCACGTTGCGCAGGGTTCCAATGGACGCGCAGGAGACTTCCACCACATCGCCGGGTTTGAGCCACTTGGGCGGATCAAACCTTGCGCCCGCTCCGGTGGGTGTTCCCGTGGCGATGATGTCTCCCGGATGGAGGGTCATGAAGGTGGAGATGTAGGCAATAATGCGCGTAAACGGGAACACCAGATCGGCAGTGTGCCCCGCCTGGCGCAGCTCGTCGTTCACGCGGGTCTGGACCCGAAGGTCGTTATAGTCCTCGATCTTATCAGCCGTGACAATCGCCGGGCCAACGGAGCCAGATTTGTGGAAGTTCTTGCCCGGCGTCACGTTGAATTTGCTGTGGCGCAGCCAGTCGCGCACCGAGCCCTCGTTCATGAGGGTCAGGCCGAAGATATGATCAGCGGCGGTGGCTTCGGGAATGCGCCGGCCTTCCTTGCCGATGACGATGACGATCTCGCCCTCATAGTCCAGCTGCTCAGATTCAGGCGGTCGCAGCACCGGCTCCTTATGGCCCACCAGACTGTCTGGCGTGCGCATGAAGAGGCTGGGATAGGCGGGCGCAGGCGTTCCGTCCTTATACTCCTCGTTGCGGTCGATATAGTTGATGCCCACGCACAAGATTTTGCCCGGGTTGCGCACGGGCGGCAGATAGGAGATCTGATCGAGCGGCACCGCCGGTGCTGTCGCCGCCGCGGCTTCACAAGCCTCAAGCGCGTCCTGCTGAATAACCGCCTGCAAAGAGCGCAGGCCGCCGGAGAGCGTGCTGCCCAGGTCGAGCACCTCATCGCCGTGCAGGCAGCCGAAGGTTTGATAGCCGCTATAGGAAAAGCTGAGAAGTTTCATTCCGCCGCCGCCTGTGCTGTATCCATCAGTCCCGCCCGGTTCAGCACGTCGTCCAGGCGCCGTTCGAGCTCCTCAGAGGCCGGCAGCAAGGGTAACCGGTGCTCATTGACCGGCAGGATGCCAAGCCGCTTCATCATGTACTTCATGGGGATGGGGTTGATGTCGAAGAACACCGCCTTGTTGATCTCAAACAGGCGCCGGTGCAGATCGCGGGCGCCGAAGAGGTCCCCCTTCCACACCGCCTCACACATTTGCGCCAGAGGAGCGGGTCGCAAGTTTCCAACCGCGTTCATAAGTCCACAGGCCCCCACAGCCATCATGGGAAAGGACAGCTCCTCAAGCCCTACAAAGATGCGGAACCCATCGCCATGCTCTTCCAAGAGATCAGAGACATATCCCAAATCCAGCGAAGCGTGCTTCATGCCCACAAACGTGGGGCACGACTTGGCGAGTGCGCGGACAGTCTCCACCTTCACATCCACCGCGGCGCGGCCGGGAATGTGGTAGATCATCCATGGCTTGTCATGAAGGGCGCTCAGAGCCTCATAATAGGCCACCAGGCCCCGTTGCGGGGGCTTGGAGTAGTAGGGCGTGACGATCAACAGCGCGTTCACACGCGGGTTCTGAGCGGCATGGCGGGTGAGTGCTTCGGTTTCTGCATAAGATTGCGAGCCGGTCGCCACCACCACGGTGAGATCATCCGCAGCCGCTTCGACCCCCACATCCACCAACCGGTTGCGTTCTTCGACCGTGAGCGATGAAGGTTCCGACGTCGTGCCGTTGATCAGAACGCCGTGGGAGCCATTCTCCGCTTGATAGCGCACCAGCTCCGCGTAGGCGTCATAGTCTACCTCCCCGTTCTTGAAGGGCGTGATGAGCGGCGGGATGGACCCGCGCAGAGCGTTATCGTCAAGGGAGATCATGGTGCCCTCCTCGGTGGCCGCGTTGACGCTATTTATTTAACATGTTAATTACTTGCTTGTAAACGACCTCAAAGGAGCCTCGCCCTGTGCCCCATCTCATCGTTGAATATTCGGCCAACCTGGAGAGCGTGATCGATATCCAGGCACTTGTCCATGCGGTGCAGGACGCTGCGCACGAAACCGGCATGTTTCCCAAGGCCGGCACGCGCACGCGTGCAGAGCGCCGGGACATCTACGAGATCGCCGATGGGCATCCCGACAATGGCTTTGTGCACCTGATTGTCCGAGTGGGCTCAGGGCGCCCTGTGGAGGTGCGAAAGGAGGCAGGCGACTTGATCTTTTCGCGGCTTACCGCAGCGCTGGATGAGGTCTTCCAGGCTCGCCCGCTGGCGATTTCCTTCGAAATGGTGGAGATAGACCCTGACACCACGTGGAAACAGAACAACATCCACGCCGCTCTGGAGGCGCGCGCGCAAGGGAGTGCGGCATGAACCAGAGGGCTGAAGCCGGCTCGCCGGAGCTGCAGGCCAATCTTGGCAAGTTGGAGGCCTACCTTGCCCGTTTTCGCCAGGAAGGCATTGGCCACGTCATCAATGGCGCGCGGATAGGCGCCGCGAGCACGTTCGACGTAGCCAGCCCCATCGACAACGCCACTTTCTGCCAAGCTGCGGAAGGCTCACCAGACGATATCGACCGCGCCGCCCAGGCCGCCTTTGAAGCCTTTGCCGGCTGGAAGGCGACCCCCGGAGCCAAGCGCCGGGAGATCCTCCACGCCATCGCCGATGCCGTGGTGGCCAATGCCGAAGAGATCGCGCTTTTGGAAAGCTTCGACACAGGTCAGCCATTACGTTTCATGCAGAAGGCGGCCCTGCGCGGTGCTGAGAACTTCCGCTTCTTTGCCGACAAAGCGCCGGAGGCGGCCAATGGTCTTTCCACCCCGTCAGACAGTCAGATCAATTTCACCATCCGCCAGCCCATTGGCCCGGTGGGTGTGATCACCCCGTGGAACACGCCCTTCATGCTCTCCACCTGGAAGATCGCGCCGGCGCTGGCGGCCGGCTGCACGGTGGTGCACAAACCGGCCGAATGGAGCCCGGTGACCGCCACGCGCCTGGTGGAGATCATGCACGAGGCCGGCCTTCCAGCGGGTGTGTGCAACACGGTGCACGGCCTCGGCGAAGTGGCGGGCAAAGCGCTTACGGAACATTCTTTGATCAAGGCCATTGCCTTTGTGGGCGAAAGCGCCACGGGCTCGGCGATCATGCGCCAAGGCTCTGAGACCTTGAAACGGGTGCACTTTGAGTTGGGCGGCAAGAACCCGGTGGTGGTGTTTGCCGATGCAGATCTTGAGCGGGCGCTCGATGCAGCCGTCTTCATGATCTACTCGCTGAACGGCGAGCGCTGCACCTCCTCAAGCCGGGTGCTGATTGAGCGGCCCATCTACGAAGAGTTCTCCGCCAAGCTGGCAGAGCGTGCCGCCAAGGTCCGCCTTGGCCATCCGCTTGATCCGTCTACGGAGCTCGGACCCCTGATCCATCCGCGCCACCTGGAGAAGGTGACCTCATATTTCGAGGTGGCCAAGGGCGATGGCGCCAGCGTCCGCACCGGCGGCAAATTGCCGGACCCGGCCCCCTCTCCCGGCAACTATGTGGAGGCCACATTGTTTGCCGATGCCGATCAGTCCATGCGGATTGCCAACGAAGAGATCTTCGGTCCCGTCCTCACCGCCATTCCGTTTGATGATGAGGAAGAGGCGCTCCAGATCTCCAACGCGGTGCCCTATGGCCTCGCCGGCTATGTGTGGACCAACGACAGCGCCCGGGCCCTGCGCATGGCTCAGAACATTGATGCCGGCATGATCTGGGTGAACTCGGAGAATGTGCGTCATCTGCCCACGCCTTTTGGGGGCATGAAGGCTTCAGGCATTGGGCGTGACGGGGGCGACTACAGTTTCGACTTTTACATGGAAACCAAGAACATTGCCCTGGCCACCGGCGCCCACAAGGTGCCGAAGCTGGGCGCTTGAGGCTGATAAACCATGCCGCTTCCTGAGCCCAACTTTACGCCGCCCTTCAACATTGTGCGCTGCAGTCATGCGGTGCTGGGGGTGAGTGATCTTGCACGCTCGCGCGCCTTCTATGAGGGCGCCATTGGCCTGCGCACCCAGGATGAAGATGCAGGCGCCCTATGGATGCGCGCGGTGGAGGAGCGCAACCACCATTCTCTTGTTTTAAAACAAGTAGATACCCCCCAAGCCTTGAGACTTGGATTCAAGGTGGCGAGCGAGGAAGATCTGGAGAAAGCTCGCAGCTATTTCGCCCGCGAAGGTCTGCCTTGCAAGTGGAGCGAGGAGGCCTATCAGGGGCGCACTTTGCACGTCTCTGATCCCGAAGGCATCGCGCTGGAGTTCTGCTACAGCTTCGACCAGGCGCCCAGGCTCTTGCAGAAATATGAGCACTACCGGGGCTGCCATCCCCAGCGGCTGGACCACTTCAACTGCTTCTCGCCCAATGTGCAGGGCTCGGTCGATTTCTATAATTCGCTGGGCTTCCGGGTCACTGAATATACCGAGACCGACGGCGATGATGCCGCGATCTGGGCGGCCTGGATGCACCGCAAGGGCAATGTGCACGACATGGCGTTCACCAACGGACGCGGGCCTCGCCTGCACCATCTGGCCTACTGGGTGCCCACGGCGCTCAACATCATTCACCTGTGTGATGTGATGTCCACCTCAGGCTGGTTGGAAAACATGGAGCGCGGCCCGGGGCGCCACGGCATCTCCAATGCATTCTTCCTCTACGTGCGCGATCCGGACGGGCACCGCACCGAGCTCTATACGTCCGACTATCAAACCATGGACCCTGACCATGAGGCGATCCGCTGGTCCCTTACCGACACCCAACGCCAGACGCTCTGGGGCATGCCGGCGCCCAAGTCGTGGTTTGAGGAGGGCTCAGAGTTTCCCCGGCAAAAGGTGCGCGAGCCTAAGCTGAAGGCACAGCCAATTGTGGCGCATTAGGTGGGGAGTGAACGGCCGCGTCCTTGCGAAAGCGAGGACCTTCTGAGCAACAGGAAAGATGTGAGCTATGGGCCCTCGCGTGCGCAAGGGCACGGGTGCTGAACCCCCTAATCCACCAGCGGGCGCAGATGCTTGATCACATGCGCATCGGTCCAATAGCCCGTGTGGCCGCTGGCGGGCACCGCCTGGTTGACCGGCCATTCCCCTTCAAGGTCCGATCTGCCGATGTAGGTGCCGATAAAGTCATCGATGCGGAAGATGTTGATCCATTTGGCAATCATGGTGTCATCAATGCTCAACGGCTCTCCGAACTCATCCGGCAAATAGTAATTGTACACATGTGTGAACGGCGACCCCATGGTGACCAGCGTTGCCCCTTGCATGATGGGGGCAAGCCGCTCGCGCACTTCTTTTGGGATTAACTCGGAGGCGCTGTCATGCAGCTCCTTGGCGAATTCCGTGGCAATGATCGTGCCTTGGGAATGGGACACCACGATCAGTTCTTTATAACCGTCATCCCAGAGCGCGCTGAGCACCCTTTGCATGCGCGCGTGGATCCGTTTGCGCTGACGAAAATCATCGAACTCAAAGTTCTCCGGTCGACTGAAGGCCTGCATCTTTGGCGCGTCCGCCGTCTTGCCGTCAGGGCCGAAGTAGCTCGGCTCAACCTTAAAGTAGGTGATCAGGTCTTTGCCCACACCGAGCGCTTGTGAAATGCCTTCACGCTGAGAATAGGCCAGCACACCGATGAAACCGGCCACAGCAATGGCCTTGGGCAAATACTCATTGTTCCAGTGTTCGATGTCAGACTTTATCTCCGAGCCAATGAGCCAGCCTACGAGTTGGACCAGGGAAAACCCTGCCCCCACCGCCAAAAGCAACCCAGCCAATGTGAGCCCTCTGGCTAATGGAGCGGACAGAAGCATGCGCGGGACGGGATGGTCCTTGAAAATCGCATTCATTTCTGAAGGCTCTTTGCCCTTAAAGTCCGCGTGCCACTTTGCGCGCCGGCGCAGCGTCAGCAGCGCGCATCCGAAAATGAGAGCAATGCCCGCAAGGGCAACCACGAGCAGCTGAACACCATTGTTCAAAAGACCGGTATGGATCAGATCCCCAAAGAACTTGGTTCTTTCCACACTCACCCAAATGATCGAAACAACGAGCATCCACAGCCATGCCATGGCACAGATCAGAATGAGCGGTAGCGGGGGGATGGCCACCTCCTCACATTCCTCCGGCTTTGTACCCGCCGTCTGTTCGCCGCGTTTCACCCGCTTGCCTGTCTTCCACGTTGCCAATAGGCACAGAAAGATTGCGCCAGACGCGGCCATCCAAGCCAGCTTGAGGCAGAACAGGAGGATAACGCCATAGCTTGCAACAAGGTCTTTTAGAGGTTCTTTGGGATCAAAGAGATCCT
>JBCDIP010000036.1:0-12156 GCA_038748855.1 Pseudomonadota bacterium | reverse complement strand
GAACAATCTGCCCTGCCCGGATGTTGAGCGTGTTGCGGAAGCCATAGTGTTTCTCCTGAAATCAAATCTGCAAGTGAGTGGGCCCGAAGGGAGGAACTTAGCGGTGAGACCTCATTTTGTACACAAACAAGGAGGTGAGCTCGCCCGCGTGTCACTCCTGGGCTTCGGCAGGGTAGCGACGGTGCATGAACTGGTAGGTGATCCCCGCCAGAACCGCCGAGGACGCCATGATCCACAGGGCGGCGAGCGGCATGGAGCCTTGCAGAGCACCTGTAAACTGCGAGGCGGCAGCGCCAATGGCGATCTGCGTGAAACCGGACAAGCCAGCTGCCGCACCGATGGTTTTGGGCAGGACGGAAATGGCAGCCGCGGTCCCGTTCGGGATGACCAAGCCATTGCCCAAGGTCACCAACAGCATGGGCCCGAAGAGAGTGGCCGGCGAAAGCGCATCGTTCAGCACAAAGCCCAGCATAATCATCGTCCCGGCCACGGCCAGCAGGTTGCCGATGGTGATCATGCGGTCGATGCCGAGGGCTTGGGAATAGCGCCCGGAGAGGAAGTTACCGCTCATATAACCGACCGAGATCAGCATGAACCAAAGCCCATAATCGAGCGGCGAGCGGCCCATCACTTCCACCATGATGTAGGGCGCACCCGCAATGAAGCTGAAGAACACGGCGCTGCAGAAGCCCAAGGTCAGGGTGTACCCAATAAAGCGCGGCTCGCGCAGCAAGGCCTGCGCTCCGCTGGCCAGGCGGGCGGCTTCGTCCCCACCGCCTTCTGCGGGTGGATTGGTCTCCGGCAGCCCCCAATGGACCAGCACCAGAACCGCGGCGCCAAATCCCACCAACACATAGAACGACATACGCCATGTGGCGATTTCATCCAGAACCCCGCCCAGGGCCGGCGCAAACATGGGCACAAGCACCCACGCCATGGTGATGTAGCCCAAGATGCTAGCCGAGGCCTCCCGCCCGTGCAGATCGCGGACAATGGCCCGCCCAAGCACCATGCCCGCCGCCCCGCCGAGCGCCTGGGCAAAGCGGGCGGCCATAAGTGTTTCGATTGAGTTGGCGAAGGCGCAGGCCAGGCTCGCCACCGCATAAAGCGTCAGCCCGGCCAGCATCACCGGGCGGCGGCCGTAAGCATCCGACAGAGGCCCGTAGGCCAACTGGCTGACCGCCAACCCTGCCAGATACACCGTCAGCGTCAGTTGCACTGTGCCGGAGGAGGCAGAGAATTCCTGCATGAGCCCGGGAATGGACGGCACAAAGATGTTCATGGCGAGCGGCCCGAGCGTGCTGACCGCCACCAGGATAACGTAAAGCAAAGGCGAACTCGCAGCCGAACCCGGCGCGGAAGAACGTGTCATTCAGGTGATGCTTTCAAGGACAGTAGGGCACCGACTATAGGGGGCGAGATTGCGGTTTGCCAAGGGAGGGTTTTGTTTCACCCGCCCGCCGTCGCCCCTCCTTCCATGGGCAGAGCCGCAGCGTTGATGAAGCCGGCATCGTCGGAAGCAAGATAGAGGATGGCCTTGGCCACTTCCTCCGGCGTGCCAATGCGCCCCACGGGATATTGCGAGCGTTGCTGATCGAGCCCGGCTTCCTCGTCGCCGTTGATGGCAAAGGCTGCTCGGGCCATGTCGGTTTCCACCGCGCCGGGACAGACGCAGTTCACCCGCACATCAGGCGCAAGCTCCACGGCCATGGCGCGGGTCAGGTTCACCACTGCACCCTTTGAGGCGCAATAGGCTGTTGTCTCCGCATAGCCGTTGAGACCGCTCTCAGAGGCCACATGCACAATGTTGCCCTTGGACGCCTTCAAAGCAGGCAACGCTGCGCGGCTGCAGAAGAAGAGGCCCTTCAGATTCGCGTCCAGCACATAGTCCCACGCCGCCTCGTCGGTCTCTTCAATTGTGCCACGGAAGAAGACGCCCGCATTGGTCACCAGCACATCCAGCCCGCCCATGGCCTCAACCGCTTGCTCCACCATCGCGTGGCAATCATCGGCCTTCGACACATCGCCAGGCGCCGCCACCATATTGCCGCGCAGGCTGGCCATCGCCTTATCGACGGAGGCTTGTGTGCGCCCGTTCACGGCCACCTGGGCCCCGGCCTTCCCGAACGCGTCAGCTGTCGCATAGCCGATGCCCCGGGTGGCCCCGGTGACGATGACCTTTTTGCCAGTGAAGTCCATGGGGCCCCTAGCGACCCGAGGGCGAGTCGCCCGTGGAGAGCGAGGTGCGGTCGCCAAGTTTGAAGCGCTCCGCTGTGCCCCATTCGCCCAGCGCCACGCCGGCGGAGAACTCCCCATAGACCGGGCCGTGTTTGAACAGGTGACCGGAGCAGCCGCCCGAGAGCAGCACATTTTCGTGCTCGGGGTGGAAATCCAGGATGAAGTGCGTGTCCGGTGTCATGGCGATCTGGCACGCCTTCTGATCCACCGCCCGCTGACCGACGAGGCCGGGCAGCCGGTGGCGCAAATACTGCCGGGTGCGGTTGAACGTGGCCTCATCCACCACGCGCTCATCTTCATCCAGATCGATGATCGTGTCCGTCCAGGCAATCGCCGCTTTCACTCCGTGACCGTCTACAGACGGGATGCCATAAGCGCCATAACCATGATCGATCCAGCACGGCATGGTGTAGGCGTCGTAGGTGGCATCGGAGTCCGGTGTTGAGGTGTAGATGATGTTCTGGCGAACCACCTTGGAGATCGGCCTGACCGTGCGCCGGTACATCTCCCCGAGCCATGGTCCGGTGCATACCACGATCACCTCAGCTTCCAATGGCTTGCCGTCCAGCATCAGCCGTTCGGTCTCGTCACACATCACGCGCCCGCGCTTGATCACGCCCCCTTCGCGCTGGAACAAGAGCGCCGTTTGCGTCACCGCCAGATGGGACATCACCATGCCCGCTTCCGGTTCAAACAACCCCCAGGCCACCTTCTCTGTAGAGAACTGCGGAAAGCGCACATTGATCTCGTGAGTGTCGATCTTAAAATGCGGCACGCCCAGCTTCTCAAATGTGCCAATGGTGGCATCTTCCCAGTCCGTATGCCCCTCACCGGCTAAGATGAGCGCCCCGCACTCATGATAGAGCGTGACGCCCATCTCCTCCTGCAACTCCATCCAGCGCAGACGCGCTTCTCGCACCCACTGGGTGTAGAATTCATCCTTGCCGTGGATTGAGCGGAAGATGCGGTTATAATCGCTGGAAGATGCACGCGGGTGGCCCGGTTCCCAACGGTCAATTAGGGTGACCGAGGCGCCTTTGCGCAACAGGCTGAGGGCGGTCATGACACCAGCGATTCCGGCGCCGACGACAATGGCCTCAGTTTTGAGCGACATCACAAACTATCCCTTGCATAGGAACTGTTTTGAATACAGTATACAAAGAAAAGATGGTCGACAAGCACATCTGCCTTGAGGGATGGCAGAGACGCGGCGAGTGGGAGGAAACACATGGCTGACGATTTCACAAACCTGCCCGAGGGGACCCACACGGTGGTCATGGGTACAGGCGATCTGAACGGCGTTATGCGGGGCAAGAGGTTCCCGGCCAGCCATTGGCCCACCATCTGCAAAAACGGCAATGCGATGTCGATCGCCACCTACGCCATCGACATGACCTGCGATGTCTGGGACACGCCTTATGTGAATTTCGACAATGGCTATCCGGACATGCATTTGTTCCCGGTGTCCCAGCCAGTGCCTGTGCCATGGGAAGACGGCGTGGCGTTCTGCATGGGCCGCACGGAGGGCATGGACCACAAACCGGTGCCAATTGATCCGCGCGGCGCCCTGGTCGACCAGGTGGAGCGGGCCGCCTCCATGGGCTACACGGTGAATGTGGGCACGGAGCTGGAGTTCTACCTTCTTGATCCGGAGACCAAGCGGCCCCGCGATGAAGGCATTCAGGTTTACAGCCTCGCCCGCGCCGCCGAACTGGAGCATGTACTGGGCCCCATCCGCACCGAAATCAACGAGATGGGCATTCCGATTGAGCAATCAAACCCGGAATATGCCGCCGGTCAGGTGGAAGTGAACATCCGCTACGACGAAGCGCTTCTGGCCGCGGACCGGGTGATCATGTTCCGCAACCTGGTGAAGGAGCTGGCGCTCGACAGCGGCTATATCGCCACGTTCATGTCGAAGCCCTTCGCAGAGGAATCCGGCAACGGCTTCCACACCCACCATTCCCTCTGGAAAGACGGCAAAAACGTCTTCTCCGACGGCGGCAAACTGAACAAGACCGGCCTCTCCTATCTGGCCGGCATGCAAGCGAAAATGTGTGAGATGTCGCTTGCCTCAGCCACCACGCCCAATGCCTATCGCCGCCGCCAGCCCTACACGTTCTGCCCCATCAACAACACCTGGGGCCACGACAACCGCACGGTGGGCTTGCGTGTCATCGACGGATCGGACAACTCCACCCGGGTCGAAAAGCGTGACGGCTCGGCCGACTGCAATCCCTACTTCCACATCGCCTGTGAGCTTGCGGCCGGCCTGGACGGCATTGAGCAGGGCCTGGAGCCCACGCCCATGTGCGAAGGCAACGGCTATGAAACGGAGGATGCAGATCCCATTCCGACCGATCTGGCAACTGCGGTGGAACTCGCCAAAGGCTCCGACTTCATGAAGTCCGTGATTGGCGAAGACAGGCTGACAATCCTTATCCAGCAAGCTGAGCGTGAGCTGGAGTTCATGGCCAACCAGGTCACTCCGGTCGAAGTCGAACGCTATCTGACCAATCTCTGATGAAACTCGCCCGCGTCACAGGCACCGTCACCGCCACGGTCAAAGACACCCCCTTCTCCGCCCAGAAGATGCTGCTGGTGGATATTGTGGATGCAGAAGGCACTGTGTTGGAGCCGGCTGTGGTGGCGCTGGATGTGTGTAGCGCCGGGCCCGGCGACCTGGTGGTGGTCACCATGGGCTCAGCCGCCCGCCTGCCCACCCAGACCAGCGGCGTTGGCACCGACGCCACGGTGATCGCGATTGTTGATGAAGTCACAGTGGACGGCAGTGCCGTCTACAATGCCCCTTAACTTTGAGAGGACTTGAACCAAATGGCGCAGAAAGTAGCACCCGGCCAATCGGCCCTCGGCATGATCGAAACCCGAGGCATCGTTGCTTCCATCGAAGCAGCTGATGCCATGGTCAAAGCCGCAAACGTCACCATTGTCGGCCACAAAAAGGCTGGCGGCGGCCTCGTCTCCACCATCGTGCGCGGTGAAGTGGGTGCGGTGAAGGCGGCCACCGATGCAGGCGCCGTGGCGGCCAACAAGATCGGCGAAGTGGTTGCGGTGCACGTGATCCCGCGGCCCCATGATGAGGTCAACGACATGCTCGATGCCCTTGGCGGCGGTGGCGACTGATCTGAACCCCACCCGGTTTTGCCCCAGTTGAGGGAAAGGTCACGCGCCTGATGAGCACGGCCGACTTTCAGAAAATGACCAGCGCCCTGGCCGGCGACAAGCGAGGTCCACTCACCGATCTGCCATCGGTGGAGAAGGTCACTGTGCTTGGCGCAGGTGTGGAGGCCCAGGCGATCGCGTGTATGTGTCTGTCCGAAGGGGCCGATGTGCTCATGTTCTCCGCTTACCGCGCTGAGCTGGAGCCCTTGCGGACCGCCGGCGGTATTTCCGTGCGCGGCGAGGGCCCGTTGGGCAACTACCAGATCGATCAGGAAAGCGTGCCCTCCATCCGCCTGACCTCAGAGCTGGATGCGGCGGTGGACCATGCGGACGTCATCTTCGTCACCGGACCGGTGCTGAAGCAGCGCACCTATTCGCTGGTTCTGGCCGGTCACCTGAAGGAAGGTCAGATCATAGTGATTGCGCCAGGCCGCAGCTTGGGTGCCGTTGAGATGGCCTGGAACCTGCGCGTGGGCGGCAACACCACCAACGTCTCCATTGTGGAGCCGGGCCAGCTGCCCTGGTGGGTCACCAAGGATGGCAACACGCTCACCCTCAGCGCTATTGGCCCCGCCAAATGCGGCGTGATACCCGGCGGCAGTCAACAGGTGCTGGCCGCCTTGCAGCCCTATCTGCCCAACATGGTCCCTGCCCCGAACGTGATTGACAGCGGTTTCTCCGACGCCAGCGGCTTCATCGAAGTGGGCGCGCTCATGCTGGGCGGCCCGGCCATGCCCCCCGGAGGCCCGGAGCTGCCAGTGGGCGGCGTTCCGCTGGAGAGCCAGGCCACCTTCCGCAACCTCATCGGCGAACACCACCGCAGGGTGATGCGTGCGATGGCCGCAGAACGCCGCGAAGTGGCCGCTAAATGGGGGGTGCGCACGGTGCCGGAGAACAAAGAGCTCTACGAGCTGAACACCGGCGCACATTCAGGCGACGGGTCCAGACCCGTTCCCACCCACGAACAAGCAGTAGCCCTGGTGCGCTGTGCGGTCATTGGCTCATTGGTCCCGCTCCTCTCAGCCACCAATATTGCCGGTGTCGCCGCCCCCACCACTGAGGCCATGGTGTCAACAGCCTGCGCCGTCTTAGGCGGCGACCTTCTGAACGCAGGCCGCAGGCTCGAGGCCATCGGGATCCCATCCGGCAATCTCGACGATGCCCGCCGGGCCCTGGAAGCCGTTGCGGCAGGAGAAGCCTGATGGACGCAGATCTCCGATCCATAGCCGCCGCCCGCAAAGCCGCCGACACGGCCTGGGAGGCCTATAACAAGTTCTTAGGGGCGGACCCCGCTTTGGTGGACGAGATCGTCCAAGCCATGGCCCGTGCCGCGGAGCCGGAATGCGCGCGCCTTGGCGCCCTCGCCGCTGAAGAGACCGGCTATGGCAATGCGGAAGACAAGCGCTACAAGAACCTCTTCTGCTCGGTGTCCGTGGCCGACTGGCTGCGCTCCATCACCACGCTGGGCGTGCTCTGGCAGGACGACGTGACCAAGGTGGCTGCTATTGGCGAGCCCATGGGCGTTGTGGCCGCCCTCATTCCGGTGACGAACCCCACATCAACGATCCTCTACAAGGTTCTCTCTTCGGTGAAAGCGGGGAACGCCATTGTCTGCGCCCCGCACCCACGTGGCGTTAAGTGCGGCCTGGAAACCACCAGGGTCCTCGCCCATGCCGCCGAACAGGCCGGCGCCCCGCGCGGGCTCATCCAATGCTTGGATGAAGTAACGATCGCCGGCACAGACGAACTGATGCGCCACCGCCGCACGTCCTTGGTGCTCGCCACCGGCGGGTCGGCCATGGTGAAAGCCGCCTATTCCTGCGGCAAGCCCACTCTGGCGGTGGGGCCCGGCAACGTGCCCTGCTATGTGCACCGCTCCAAGGCCAATGATGTTGGCGAGATCGCAGAGCAGATCCTCACTTCCAAGGCCTTCGACTACGGAACGGCGTGCGTCTCTGAACAGGCGGTGATTGCCGACCGTCCCATCGCCCGCGAGCTGCGCAACGAGATGAAACTGCGTGGCGCCTATTTCTGCACCCGCCAAGAGGCCGATAGACTGGCGGAGAAGCTGTTCACGTCTAATCTCTTGATCCGGCCGGACTATGTGGGCCAATCGGCGCAACGGCTGGCCGAAGTGGCTGGCTTTGACCTGCCGCCACGCACCAGGGTCCTGGTGTGCGAGGAAACCGAGGTGGGCCGTCAGGTGCCTCTGTCGGCAGAAAAGCTCAATCCGGTGCTCGCCTGGTACGAGACACCTGACACGGCCCAAGGCATCGCCAAGTCCAATGAAATCGCTCGCTTCGGCGGCTGGGGCCACACGGCGGTCATCCATAGCGATGACCCGGATGTGGTGGCCGAGTTCAGCAAGATCCCCACAGGTCGGGTACTGGTGAACACACCGGCCATTGCCGGCGGCATGGGCTTTTCCACGGACCTGGAGCCCAGCTTTATGCTCGGCACCGGCACCTCTTCGGGCTCCATTGTGTCAGACAATGTGAACGCCCTCCACCTCATCAACATCAAGCGCGTGGCTTACGAGTCCCGGCCCTGGCGCGATCTTTACGAGCAATTTGGAGACTGATCTTGGCCTCTAACCTGACCATCCGCGCACTCATGCAGATTGACGGTCTGCAGCCGAAATTCGCAGCCTATAATGGCGCAACCGTGCGCGGCTCCATCCCCCTGGCGGGCGACAGCATTCTTGTGGGCGAACTGGCACCGGGCAACGAGGTGTTTTCGCTGATCGACATCGCGCTGAAAGCCAGCCGCTGCGAGGCCACCAGCCAGATTGTGGAGCGCGAGTTCGGTTTCTTCATCTTGCGCTCGCCTGTGATGACCGAGGTGGAAGCGGCCCGCGAAGCGATCCTCTCTGAGCTTGGCCTCAGCCTCGGTGCGCGGATTAAGCCGCGAGTGGAATCCACCCAGCTGATCAACTCTGTTGAGCCTTACCAAGCCCAACTTCTGAACCAGTGGGCGTCCGGCTCCCTCATTGTGCCGGGCCAGACCCTTGGCATCATCGAATGCGCCCCAGCGGCCTATATCTCCATTGCCGCAAACGAATCTGAAAAGCGCGCCGATATCGACATTGTGGAAGTGCGCGCTCTTGGCCGCTATGGCCGCTTCTTCATGACCGGCTCTGAAGCCTCCGTAGAGGCCGCAATGGATGCGGCCGTTGAGGCGATCAATGCGGTGAGCGGCGTTGAGGCCGGCTGATGGCAGCGCGGGTCATAGGCTCAGAACACATCACAGAGGCCGCCGCGCGCGGCCGCCGCACCATTGAGATCCTGCCCGGAGACATCGTTACGCCCACAGCGCGCGAATCCGCCGAACGCTTGCGGGTGCGCCTGGTCGAAGGCCCGTTGGAGCGGCCCCAGGCGATCCAGGCAGATGGCGCAACAGCCGCCCGCCGCTCGCTCTACCGGCGCAATCCGAAGTGGACCTCTCCCAAGCCCCATGCCTCGCGTACGGTAAGCAAGATCCGCCGCCTGGCACTGGTGGGCGCCGGGGGCGTGGGCGCTGCAGTTGCCCATTTGACAGCGAGCGGCAACATGGCTGACGAAATCGCTCTGATCGATGTTGTCCCCGGGCTAGCAGCCTCAGTTGCCCTCGACCTTAGCCACGCCTCAGGCATCACGGGCTCTAACGCCCACATCACGGGCGGCACGAGCCTATCCGCCGTGGCAGATGCCCAGGTGGTGGTGGTCACGGCCGGTCGACCGCGCACGCCCGGCATGTCCCGCGCAGACCTCTTGCAGGTCAACCGCCGGGTGATCCAGCAAGTGGCAGAAGCGGTGCGCACCAGCGCGCCCAACGCCGTTGTCATCGTGGTCACCAATCCGCTGGACGAGATGACGGTAGAGATGCTCCGCGCCACCCAGTTCCCGCGCAGTCAGGTGCTGGGCATGGCCGGAACCCTTGATTCGAGCCGTTTCCGCCAAGCGCTCGCCGCCGCCGCAGGCGTTCCCGCAGCTGACGTGGAGGCCATGACTTTGGGCAGCCATGGCGATGAGATGGCCCCCATCGTCTCACGCGCCCGGATCCGCGGCCGGCCTCTGGCGGACTATCTGAGCGCTGAGGCCATCGAGGCATGTGTTAAGGACGCCATCACTGGCGGCGGGCAAGTGGTGGCGTTGCGCAAGACCGGGTCAGCCGCCCTCGCCCCGGCCCACGCCATTGTGGAGATGATCGATCATATGCGCGGCGCGCGTGCCGGCCTGGTGCCGGTTTCGGTGATGCTGGAGGGCGAATACGGCATCGACAACGTGGTGCTGGGCGTCCCGTGTCGCCTCGGCCTGACGGGCCTCTTGGAGGTGGTTGATGTGCCGCTTGAAGAGAGCGAGCGCGCCCAACTGGAAGCCGCAGCTCACTCCATCGCCGCCCGCCTCAGCACATAACGCTCACCCGCGTCCTTGCGAAAGCAAGGACCTGCTGAGCCAAGGGAAAGGTCCGAGCCACGGGCCCTCGCGTTCGCAAGGGCGCGGATCGGATTTGCGTCGCCCTAGCGCTCCACAGTAACCAAGCCGTTTGCCGGATCCACGCGCACCTGTTCGCCCGTAGTGATGAGCGAGGTGATGTCTCCATCCTCAAACCGATCACACATGGTGAGGTCGGCCAAGGCCGCACCCTGAGCGAGAATGGTATTGGCCCGGTTGAACAGGATCGCCTTAGGGCAAAGACCGCGGGACTTCATCTCGTGCAGCATCCAGGCCGACGCAACACCGCCCTTAGAGGTGTTGAGCACGAGGATCTTGTCCACATAAGACTGCCCATAAAGCTTGTGCTGAGGACGGGAGAAAACGCCGTTGATCCGGTCCAGGTCATAGCGCGCTGAGAAGTCATCGGCCGCCACCAGGGCTTCACCTTCAACCACATCCCCAATCCCAGTATGGCATTTCAGAGTGATCATCAGACGATCTCCCCCGCACAGGCCGAGGCCACACATCGCTCCATGCTGGCCAACGCCGGCTTATAGCCGTAGCCGCCCAGGATGTTCACAATCTTGGCTGAGTTACTGAGAAGCCGCGTCCACCCGTTGGCTTCACCAATTTCGCGGGCATACTGATTGTAGAAGCAGGTTCCCTCCAGCACCCTGCCCCCGGCGGCCTCGATGGTTTCCACCAGGCCCAAACGTTGCGCTTCGTAATAGATGCTGGGCGAGGTACAGGCGATGAGCGCGGTGTCGGCATGCACGTGCCGGCCGGTGCACAAATCGGCCACCTGCTGCATCTCCACCAGCGACAATTGAGGCGCCGCAAACACAACCACATCCACCTTGTCACCCGTGGCACCGAAAGTGGAACGCAACGCAGCGAGGTCCTGCTCGGTCACCTCAACCGCATCCAACCCTTCGCCGCCCACCGCGGAGAGTGTCGGCGCTTCAGGGGTGATGCCCACAAGATGGAACAAGGGGGTCGAACCGTAGCTCGCCATAGCAGCGCCGAAATGCTTGATTTCATCGGATGTGGGCACGCTTTCCAGGCCTTCGACCACCGGCACCTCCCAATAAGACCCGGACATCTTGCCGATCACCGCGCCCGAGACGCCCCAATCAGTGAGTTCTCTGGGCTGATGGCGCACCACAAAGCGCTTGGTGGCGCGGCGGTTCGCGGGCAGATGCAGGCCATAGCGCGGAGTGCGGCCGGTGAGACCTGCCGCCAGAGCGGACGGGCCGCCCTCAAAGTTGGAGTAGGCGCCCAGCACGCTGTTGCAATAGATCACCACCCCGGTGTCCCCAAACGCCACATGCTCGCCCTGCACGGGAGGCATGATGGTTTGGTAGTTGATGCAGGTGTTGGTCATCAAAATGCCCATAGCCGAGCACGCAGCAATAAACCGGCGCTCCAGATCCGCCATTTCCTCTGTTTGCCCAAGAGGACGATAACGCTCCAGGTCCACGCCGCGCGGGTCCGTGATCATGGGCACGGCCACCCGCATCTCCTCTGCCGGGTGCGCGGCGAGCTCTTCCATAAAGCGCACGCCCGCATCGCCCAGGGATTCCGGATCCGCCATCATGTGAGCCTGCGACACGGCCACCAGATCGGCCGCATCGAACATCGCCCCAACTTTCAGCATATGGTCCAGCGCCCAGCGCTTAGGCTCACCCAGCTCGCCGGCCAGCATGGCTTCTTCTTCTGCGTTCAGCTTCATTGCCTCTCCTAAACACCTCGGCAAGAAAGAATTAACCCACCTGCCCCATCGTTCTGACCCAACCATACTGCCAGGCAGAAGGAGTGGGCAACATGATGCTTTCCCGCCAAAATCCAAGTCCGCGTTATCTGCAGCTGCTGGAAAGCTACCGGCAGATGCACGCCAACGGCTATCAGCAAGATCTGGGCAACGGCAGGACCCGACAGGTTGCCGCAGAAAACGCGTTTTCCGGGGACCAACTGCCTAAGCACATTCCGCAGATCAAGCAGCTGATCGAAAAATCCGGCGCTAAGAGCATCATCGATTACGGCTCTGGGAAAGGCTCACACTATGGCCGCGTTGAGATCAAGAACAGCGCGGGTGAGATCGTCGCCACCAGCCTTGCCGAGTATTGGGGAGTAGAGACCATCACGCTCTACGATCCCGGCATTCCCATGTATGAAGACCTGCCTGAAGAGCAGCATGATGGCTTGATCTCCACCGACGTGCTGGAACATCTGCCCCGCGCTGATGCTGTCTGGGTGGTGGAAGAGATGTTTTCGCTCGCGTCCAAGTTCGTTTACGCCAATGTGGCCTGTTACCCGGCGG
>JBCDIP010000035.1:0-12619 GCA_038748855.1 Pseudomonadota bacterium | reverse complement strand
GTGCGCAAGGACGATTGGATGAGGTTCATGAAGCGCCGCAAGATCCGGTCGTCATCGAGGCTCGGCACATCGGCGAGAGCTTTTTCAATGCGCTTGGCAAACTTGCGCTCAGCAGCGTCCCGTCCCTTCTCGGCAGTGCTGCCCAGGGCAAAGCGCGCCTCAAACAGTGACCACAGATCGCCGGCGATGGAGATGTGGCGGATCAGCGCCTGCCAGAGATAGTGGTCGGAATAGGGAATCCCGGCCTGGCGCAAGTAGCGGCCAAGAGCGCGCAGAAGTGCGGTCTCACGCCAAGTGAGGCCGGCTTTCAACACAAGATTGTTGTAACCGTCATTCTCGGCCCGACCGTTCCAAACGGCCTGGAAAGCCTCCTCCAGAAGATGTCCGCGGCCCTCCAGATCCAGTGCGTCCCCATCAGCGGTTTGTAGAGCAATATCGTGCAGCACGTAGTGCGCGTCGCTGGTTCTGATGGTGAAGGTGCGCTCATCGATTGCCTTAAGACCCAGCTGTTCCAGGATCGGCAACCGGTCGCTTAGCCGGATGGGATCGCCCAGGTGGTAGAGCTTAAGGTTCACCCGGTCTTTGCTGCTGTCTTTTTGGCGATACAGCACCAGAGCCACATCGCTGCCATCGTCCAGCGATTTGATGCGGCCAATGTCTTTGATGGCTTGTTCGGGTTCATACGCGAACTGATAGGAGACCGAGAAGGCTCCGCCATACATGTCATTGAGCTCGGCCGCTTCAAGAGACTCGGTACTTCCATCGATTGCATCGGCCAGGCGATCTTCCCAAGTTCGGATGATTTCCACCATGCGCTGCTCGAGGGATTCGGTGGAGGGCCGGGGCATTTTGGTGCCCGCCCGGTGGCCGATAATGTAGTGCACCCTGACCAGCGAACCTTCGGGGAACGACGGGAAGAACGCGGACACGATGCCATCGTAGCTCCGGGCCAACATATCGCCCACGGTGGCGCGCACGTCTGAGGTGTAGCGGTCGCGGGGGAAGAAGGCGAGCACCGAGGCAAAGCGGTCGAACTTGTCGACCCGGATAAAGAGCCGCGGCCGCGGCCGTTCATCGAGCTGCATGATGCCGTCTGCGATCTCGCCCAATAGATCAGGCTCAATCTGGAAGAGCTCGTCCCGCGGGTAAGTTTCCAGCACGTTGAGCAGCGCCTTGCCGGAGTGGCTTTCCGGGCGGAAGCGCGAAAGCTTGAGCACCTGATTGATGCGCCTGCGTAGGATGGGAATGAAGCGCGGACTGCGGGTATAGGCAGTGGACGTGAAGAGACCTACGACCCTGAGCTCACCTACCAGCTTGCCATCATCGTTGAACCGCTTGATGCCGATATAGTCCATGTGGACGCGCCGGTGCACGTTTGAGCGCACGTTGGCTTTGGTGATAATGAGAGGGGCGGGGGTTGACATGAACTCCACCAGCTCGGGCGTGTAGGAGGCCATTTCGGCGCCCCGCCGGAGCACCTGCACCTTGGCGTCGCGCAGGATGCCCAGGCCATCGCGGGCCACGGGTTTCAGATCGCCCTTGGCCACGTTTCCGGTGAAGTCGAATGTGCGGATGCCCATCAATGTGAAATGGTCATCCAGCAGCCACTGCATGAACTCCAAAGCTTCGGCAAGCTCGTCCACGGCGATCGGGGGCGGCATGTGCTGGTAGTCTTGGATCAGGGCCCTGAGAGCCGCCTGCATGGGTTTCCAGTCGGTCACCACGAAGCGCACTTGATCTAGGATCGACTTGAGATTGTTCTGCAATGCCTTGCATTCGGTTGCAGATTGAACCCGGCCCACAAAGATCTGGATGAAGCTTTCACGGACAATGCCACCCATGGTGGGATCGGTTCCGCGCGGCATGATCTCCAAAATGCCGCCGCCTCGGTCTTTGCGTGTGGAGATGATGGGGTGCAAAACCAGCAAGATCTCCAACCCGTCTTCATTCAGCGCGCCAAGCACTGAATCCAGCAGGAACGGCATGTCGTCGTTGCTGATCTGAATGACGGTTACATCTTCAAGGCCCTCGATCGACGGATTGCTGACTGCAACACCAGACCGGCCCGGCCGGTGCGCCTTGAAAAACTCCAAACTGTCCTTGGCCAATTCGGCTAATGCGCCGGCGTCAAACTCTTTTAGATCCTCAAGATGCCCATCCTCATACGTTCGCAAGGTAAAGGCTTTGAGCACTCCGCTGGCTTTGCCACCCAGTTTGCGAGTGATTGAAGAAAGAAACGCGTTGAGCTTTTTTTCGTCCGGCATAAGACCTCCCCATCAGGCAGTGGCGGTGCGTAAAGGACCGCACCTTAGGCTTCAAAAAACAGATAACGCCCACTAACATCTGCATCATGACCACCGCTGACTAAAACCATAGGAGCGACAGTTGAGTGAATCCAGCAGAAAAAGACCATCAGATGTGGTTGCATTGGATCTTCCGGACACGGATTTGAGTGAAGAGCAGGAGCGTTACTTTCAGGTTTGCGAAGAAAAATTGGGTTTCGTTCCGAATGTTCTGACGGCTTACAGTTTTGAACCAGCCAAGTTGGATGGTTTTGCGGGCCTATACAATGAGCTGATGTTGGGCGAGAGCGGCTTGAGCAAACTTGACCGCGAGCTGATCGCCGTGGCCGTGTCATCGGTCAACAAATGCTTCTACTGTCTGGTGTCCCATGGTGCATCTGTGCGCAAACTTTCCGGCAATGCCAGTTTGGGCGAGCAGATGGTGATGAACCACCGAACCGCCGATCTTGAGCCGAGACAGCTGGCCATGTGCGAATTTGCGGTGAAGCTGACCGAGGTGCCTCATGAGGTGGTGGAGTCTGACCGGCAAGGCTTGCGTGAGGCTGGCTTTTCGGATCGTGATATCTGGGACATTGCTGCGGTGGCAAGCTTCTTCAACATGTCCAACCGCATGGCGATTGCCACCGATATGCAGCCCAATGAGGAGTATCACTCCTTGGCGCGATAGGGGAGGGTACGGTGTGCGCCCTTGCGAACGCGAGGGCCCATGGCTCTATCTCTACTGTCGCTGAGAAGGTCCCCGCTTTCGCAGGGACGCCAGAATCAGTCCAGCGCCTTAAACCAGGTGTCGCTGAGGGTGTAGCCTTCCGGGAACGGATCTTCCGGATCGAGCACATAGTTGTGGAACCCGGTGATCCAGGCGCGTCCGGCGATTGAGGGGTGAATGGCGGGCGTTCCGTCCGACAGTTCGACCTCGCTTTCAATCCGCGCTTCAAAGCGGGAGCTGATCACCGAGTGGGAGACGAAGTCTTCGCCCTCACCGATTTCGCCCTTGGCCTTCATCACCGCCAGGCGGGCGGCTGTACCCGTGCCGCAGGGGGACCGGTCAAGTTTGCCGGGAGAGATGACCACAGTATTGCGACCGGTCTTCACCCCATCCACGGTTTCCACCGGCAGGGTGAATTCAGTAAAGCCCAGATGATTGAACTCCGGATCGGGCATATCGGGGTGCTGCAGAGTGATCTGCTCGCGGGCGGCGGCTTTGATTGCTTCGCCGGTTTCCACCAACTGGCGCGCTTCTTCCTTGACGATTTTGAAGCCAAACGGTGTGGCATCCACGATGATGAAGAAGGCCCCGCCATAGCCTATGTCGATCTTCACTTTGCCGTGGCCCGGCACATCAATCTCCGCATCGAGCAGGGCGGCGTAACAGGGCACATTGGTGAGCCGCACGCGCTCGCAGCGACCGTCTTTGCAATCGGCCACCACGCGCACCAGCCCGCCCGGTGTCTCCAAAGTCAGCTTCGTTTGGGGCTCCTGCATGGGGAGCATCCCGGTTTCCAGCAGCACGGTGGTCACACACATGCAGTTGGATCCGGACATGGCCGGGTAGTCTTCCGGTTCCATGATGATGAAGCCGGCGTCGGCCTCAGGAGACTTCGGGGGCACCACCAGGTTGACATGACAGAAGGCGCCGCCACGTGGTTCGTAGATCATGAACTTCCTGAGGTCGTCCTGATTGCGCCACAGATGCATGGACTGGTCATACAGCGTTGCGCCCGGCGGCGGCAGGACACCGCCGGTGATCACCCGTCCCACTTCGCCTTCCGCATGAGAGCTGACCACAGTGATGGTGCGGCTGGATTTCATTCGTCGTCTCCCTGGAGGATGATCAGATGGTTCGGCAATTCATCCTCGTCGTCGTCGCTTATGGGGAAGTGCTCTTCCAAGACATCTGCGCACATTTTGATGGCCGCGACAAAGCCTTCTTCCACTTCCTTCTTCTTTAAGTGGCCCAGTAATGCGGCCAGGGCCTGATCCCAAACTTCCGGGCTGACTTTCTGGTAGATGCCTTCATCGGCAATGATTTCGCCATAGCGTTCCGCCACCGACACGAAGATGAGGACGCCCGTCCTGTTCTGTGTGGTGTGCAGATCCTGGCTCAGAAACTGATCCAGCGCATGCCGGTGCGCGCGTTTGTGGGCAAGGCCTCTGGGCACAATGCGGTATCGTATGAAGGGCACGCTCAACACAAGCGTGACGCCCAGGAAGCACATGAGCTGAAGGAAGTAGATCGTGTCGCCAGCTAGGCTGGTGAACTGGAAGAGGAGGAGCGGCAGGATCAATGCGACCACGGCGGCCCACAACAGTGGCACATGCAGATAGTCATCGCTATTGGGGGCGACCACGGCCACGATCTCCCCGCTGGTGCGTTTCTCCGCGGCGTTGATCTCATCGGAGATGCGGGCCTGAACCTGTTTGTTGAGAAACTCCATATCACCAGCCTCCCGAGGAGCCGCCGCCGCCGAAGCTGCCGCCCCCGCCGCCAAAACCACCCCCGCCCCCACCGGACCATCCGCCTCCGCCCCTGGACCAGCCGCCGGAGCTTGAGCTGCCGGAGCGGCCCAGCCAGGCGCTGCGGCCGGAGAACACAGCATAGATGTGCCAGATGATGATCAGGATGACGATAATGGTGAAGATCGTGTCGATCGTCTCTTGATACCGCACGGGATCGGCCGCCGGCTGGCGGGCCATCAGACGCTCCGCGCCGCCGGTGAGTGCGGTAATGAGATCGGTGGTGCCGGCGGTGATGCCGCCCGGGAAATCACCGGCCCGGAACCGCGGGACAACGGCGCTGTCGATAATGAGTTTGGTGAGCGCGTCTGTGAGCACCCCTTCAAGGCCGTACCCCACTTCGATTCGAACTTTGCGTTCCTTCACGGCGACGATCAGTAGGGCGCCGTTGTTCTTCTCTTTCTGTCCAATGCCCCAATGTCGGCCAAGCTGGTAGCCGTATGTTTCGATGGTCTCACCTTGGAGAGATTTGAGTGTGACCACGACGAGCTGATCGGTGGTTTGCTTTTCCAGCGCCTCCAGCTTCTCACTTAGCGAGGTCCTCGTGCCCGCATCCAACAGCCCGGCCTGGTCAACCACACGCCCGCTCAGTTGCGGGAACTCCGGGGCGGCAAATGCGGCTGCGACCCAGAGCAGCAGGAAGCCAAAAGCGGCCGCGATCACCGCGGTTGGTCGGCGCTGGCACATGAGCTGAGCCTAGTTGTTGAAGTTGACTTTGGGCACTTCGGTATCTTTTTGCTCAATGGTGAAGTTGGCCATGGGTTTGTTCTCCGGATAGAGGAACTGGGCCCACCATCTGCCCGGGATGGTTTTCAGCTCGGTGTTGTAGAGCCTCACAGCCTCAATGTAGTCCCGCCGCGCGACCGCGATCCGGTTCTCCGATCCCTCCAGCTGTGATTGCAGCGTCACAAAGTTTTCGTTCGATTTGATGTCAGGGTAGCGCTCAACCACCACGAGGAGCCGGGAGAGGGCCGATGACAAGGCCCCCTGATTTTGCTGGAACGTCTGCAGGGCTTCGGGGTTCGTGAGGATGTCGGGGGGCAGGTTGGTTTGCGTGGCCTTGGAGCGGGCCTCTACCACGGAGGTGAGCACGTCTTTCTCCTGGGCGGCAAAGCCCTTCACCGTTTCAACCAGATTGGGGATCAGGTCGGCGCGGCGCTTATACTGGTTAAGGACCTGGCTCCAGGCCGACTTCGCCTTCTCCTCATAAGTTGGGATATTGTTGACGCCGCAGCCCGCCAGCACAATGGCGGCGGTCATGAGAATGAACGCCGTTTTCAGACGCTTGAACAGCATGAGAGATCCTCCGAATCGTTCGCGCACAGACTAGAACAGTTCGCCTTGATTGCAAGCGAACCGCGCCCTGTCACAGTTCGGTGTATTTGCGCGCGTTTCCCTTGGATTTTTCCACCGGATACTTCTCAGCGTTCTTGGCGATCTTGGTCCGGGCGGCGGCGATCAAATCAAGCCCGGCGCGTTCGGAAATCAGCAGCAGATAGAGCAGGATATCGGCGCATTCTTCTGCCGCTTTCTCAGAGAACTCAGGCGAGCCGATGGCGGTCTCGATATCCTCATCGCTCTTCCATTGGGTGAGTTCCAGAAGCTCGGTGGCTTCCAGATTGAGCGAAACAATGAGGTTCTTGAGCGAGTGGAACTGGCGCCAGTCGCGGGCATCGCGAAAGGCGATCAGCTGCTCGGTAAGTGCATCCAGCTCTGAAGGGGTTTTGGACAAGGGGTCAGGTCCCGCTTTCTTGTTTAGAATTCGGTGATGAACCATAGCGCCCCCTGGTTTGATTTGCTATGCGCTGGCCCATCATGCGCATTGTTCAGATCTCAGATTCTCATATTGCTTTAGGCGGCCCGGCGGACGACGAACGGATGGCAGCCTTGGCCGCGTGTGTGGATCACATCAACCAGATGGAAGAAGCGCCTGACCTGGTGGTGCACACCGGGGATGTGGTCCATAACGGCACGGAGACGGAGTACGCCATGGCGCGGGACCATCTCTCCCGCCTCAAGGCCCCGCTCAAGATCATACCGGGCAATAAGGACCGGCGCGCTGAGCTTGTGGCGGCGTTTCCGGATATGTGTTCGCAAATGCCGGGCCAGGCGTTCGTGCAATATGTGGTCGACCTGGACGAGCTGCGTCTGGTGTTCTTGGACACGGTGAGTGAAACCTCAAACAAGGGCAGTTTGTGCGAGACCCGTTTTGCCCATTTGGATGAGGCGCTGAGCCAGGCGCCAAAACCGGTTCTCTTGTTCATGCACCACCCAACCTTCGAGGTGACGACGGCACCGGAGCCCTACCAGTTTGAGGAGCGCGCCGATGCCGCCCGGCTGGCAGAAGTGCTTCAGGGCCACCCCCCTCTGGTCGGAATCCTGGCCGGGCATATGCATAGACATTTTGAAACCGAGTGGAGCGGGGTGCCCGCGCTCACGATGACGGCTGGTGCCATTGATCTGCGCAAAGGCAGCGAGTTGGGCGCGCTGCAGAGCCTGCCCTATTACTGCGTGCATGACATCACGGGCGCAGGCGGCCTGGTCACGTCGCTTGTTGCGGCTGCTCCACAGGGCTGAGCACCTCCAGCACACCGGCGCCTACAATCAACACGGCCCCGGCAAACTCCTGAAGCGTCAACACTTCGCCTGCCAGCAGCGGGGCGCTGATGCCGGCCACCAAGACCTCAGACATCATCAATATGCCGACCCGTCCAGGTGAGAGACGCTGAGCACACCACATCACGGCAAAGAGGGTGGGCATGAAGATCAGGAGCGAAAAGGCCAGAGTGATCGGCGCTGCCGCAATCCAGGCACTGAGCGGTGGGATGGCGGCAGCCGAGCCCAGCAACGGCCAGAGCAAAGCGAGCCCCAACAGGCAGGAAAACAGATAGATGCTGGCCGCGGTGTCTGCCGGCTCAAGGCTGCCGTAGAGCCGCGTGTAAGCCATCCCGGCGCCCCAGAAGATACCGGACAGGAGGCCCATGACATCGCCCATGTTCAGGCTGCCGGCCACCGATCCCTTCGCGGCAAGGATGAGGATGAGCCCGGCGAATCCGAGCGCGATGGCCGCCCAGCGGCGCCAGCTGACATGCTCTGAGAGGATCATCATGCCGAAGAGGGTCGACCAGACGGGTGTTAGGTAGAACAGCAACGTTGCCCGCATGATGGATGTGTAGATGAGCCCCAGAGTGTAGAACACCAAACCTGCCGCACACAGGCTTCCAATGATCGCCGCCTCCTTCAAGTGCCGGCGCACAATCGGCCAGCGCCACCAGGTGATGGGTATGAACACCACCAGCGGTGCAAGGTTGATGGCCAGAATCACCCATGGCCCGGTCAGGCCATGCTTATCGATCTCGCGGAGCGGCAGCCAAAAGAGGCCCCAGACGGAGGCGGAGACAAACACCAGTGCGCTGGCGTAGAGCGTTGCCTTGGGGCCGGGTGCTGAGACCTGTGCGTTGCTGCTCACAGAAGGTTCACCGGCTCAAGACGCTGGTTGCACGAAGCGCGTGCCGGGCGCAGGGGGGTCTTCCGGTTTGCCGGCAAAGCATTGGGCCATGGCCATCCAGCGCGCCGCGTTCTCTCCCGTGGTTGCAAGCGCCGTGTCGGCCACATTGCGCACCTGGGTGACAACCTGTGCAAACTCAACGGCAGAGCCTTCCACGCTGTGTTCCTCCTGGGGCTCGTTCCACTCCCAAAGCGCGCCGGAGGGTGCTGTGAGGCGTACGTGGGGTGCGGGCTCTGGCACCTCCAGCTTACGGTTGATGAAAGTCCAGCCATAGGCAAGCACACCCATATGGTCGATGTTCTTGATGCGGTCAGCCTCTTCGCGTTCCACGCCCATCGCATCGAAGATCTCCTGGCCATGGGCCCAGGTTTCCATCTGCCGTGCCGTGATGAAGGAGCGCGCGCTCATGTCTGGGCCGGCCCATTTCAGGCGCATCTTTGGATCAGCATCAGCAAAATTGTCGGCCGTCTCCTCCGACACACTGAGCCAGGCTTCATAGAGCGCCCGCCCGCTCAACCCATCCAGCCACACATACTGGGCCTCCAGCATGGATTTTCCCCCTGCGAGCGCTTCGCGGATGGGGGTGTAAAACTCATCGAACGCTCCACCGCTCTTCAACGACAAATTGGCGGCATGGTTGAACATGTGCAGATGGCCAAGCACGTCCTCTATCGTCCAGTCCTTAAATTGGGTCTTGGCGGCCAGCTCAGCATCTGCCAGCGGATCAAGGAGGGCGGCGAGCGCGCGGGCCTCTTGTCTGAAATCTTCGGCTTGTTGCATGCCAGGCGGTCCTCGTGTGCCCGTCATTTCTAGCTAACAAGAGATGCGCAATCAAACCTCTTGCGCGCATGGTTCGCCTCGGTTGAACATGGGGCTCAGAGATGAACAGCAACCCTGGCGAGGCCTCATGAGCAAGAAGAAACCCTCCGGCGCCCTGGCGACCGTAAGTTCCCAAAAGGGGTATGTGGATCCCCGGAAGGTCTATGACGACTGGTCGGCGAGTTACGACAGCGACCTGCTGGACGAATATGGCTATGTGGCGCCGCAGATTGCGGCTGACGAGTTTGAGCGCCAGGTGGCCGATAAGAGCTCGGTGGTGATCGATCTTGGCTGCGGCACCGGACTGGCGGGCCGTGAGCTCAGGAGGCGGGGCTTTTACACCGTGGATGGGGCGGACATCTCTACCGGCATGCTCGCCCAGGCGCGCCAGCACGGCACGTACCGTCAGTTGTTCGCAGCTGACCTGACGAAACGCACCAGTATTCCGGATGCTTCTTATGATGCGGTCATCAGTGTGGGCGCTTTCGGCAATGGTCATTTGAAGGCGGACGCGCTGCCGGACTTTATCCGTCTGGTAAAACCTGGAGGAGTTTTGGTGCTCTACGTGAACGCGCTGCCGTTTGTGGTGGAAGACTATGCCCGCACTTTGCATGAGTTTGAACTTGCCGGGCTGTGGAAGGTGATAAAAGTAGAGGCGTCAAACTACATGGACGCGCTGGACCGGCCCGGGCGTCTGATCGTGGGGCAAAGGCCGCTTTAACCCGGCGTTGACCATAAACATCACTAACCGGAACGTGATGTACTTCGTTTACCCCCTTAGGTCACACTGGCCTGTGAGAAATTCAGTCTCTGAAAGGGCTTAGGGGTAAATGCAGGCACACGAACAACACTTCCAGCAGGCTTCCGCGCAAATGACGCAGGAGTTTGCGGCTGAGTACGCAGCCGTTCTGACCAATCATCAGGAAATGGCGACGCTCGATCCGAGCGAGAAACGCCACAGCCCACGCCGCCGTGCGTTGAAAGCGGGCGTCGTGAGCTTGAACAATGGCAACATCACCTTGCCGTGCGTGGTGCGCGACATCTCAGACACGGGCGCCAAGTTGAAGGTGGATACCGGCCGCAATCCGCCGGATCAGTTCCAGCTGCAGATCGAACTGGATGGCCTCGTGGCCAACTGCACGGTGGTCTGGAGAGACGGCCAGCAGCTGGGTGTCGAGTTCATGGAACCGCCCATGGTCAGCGCGCCGACCCGCAAACAGGTGGTCTACGCGGCTGAGCAGCCACTGCGCCGGTCGCTTTTGCGCAAACAGTTGAGCTAGGCCTGGGTCCAGCGGATGACGACCATCTGCCCGGCCCATCCGGCGTCGGGCAGACCCACCTCTTGCCAGGTGTCGGCCAGCCTGTCTTCTGTGCCCGGCTCAAGGCAATAGCAATTGACCCACAGATTGGTGGCTGGGATGTCCCGCGCCTGGGTCAGGTGAGGCTCATAGCTCTCTGCGGAGGGCAAGCCTCGGTCCACGTCTACCGCCAAGCGCTTGGTTTTCTTCTGGCTCCACAGCTCAACATAGAACGCCCCTTGAGCGGTCTTGGCGTTGGCGGCGGCTTGGGTTTGGTTGATCCCAAAGAACTTGGAATCTTCCTCTTCCAGGGGCTCGACCGAGAGTTCAGAGACGTGCCACGCGTTCATTTCGGCCTCCCCCAAAATGGTTGAGCTATCATCTCACCTGAAAAGCAATTTCAACGCAAGGCCCATTGCGGGGTCTTGGCTGCGTTAGACTTTGTTCCAATGACCAAAGTCCGAGTGCGCACAGGTTGCCCCAAACTTCCAGCTTGCGCATAATAGAGCTGAGGAAGTTAAACCCTATAGAAACACCGAAAGAGTGGGGAGCCGTTTCATGTCTGAAGTGCATGTTTACCCAGTGACCGAAGAATGGGCCAAACGAGCCCATGTGGACCGCGCCAAATACGAGCAAATGTATAAACAGAGCGTGGAGGATCCGGACGGTTTCTGGGCCGAGCACGGCAAGCGCGTCGACTGGATGAAGCCCTTCACCAAGGTGAAGAACACCACGTACGATTACGACAACGTGTCGATCAAATGGTTTGAGGACGGCACCTTGAACGTGTGCGCGAACTGTGTGGACCGGCACCTTGCCACCCGGGGCGATCAGACGGCCATCATCTGGGAAGGCGATGAGCCCACCGATGATGCCCACATCACCTATAATGAGCTGCACGAGCACGTGTGCAAGCTGGCCAACGCCATGAAGGCGCAGGGCTGTAAGAAGGGTGACCGGGTGACCATCTATATGCCGATGATCCCCGAAGCGGCCTATGCCATGCTGGCCTGCGCGCGGATTGGCGCGGTGCACTCCATCGTCTTCGGCGGGTTCTCGCCGGACGCTCTGGCGGGCCGGATTGAAGACTGCGCGTCCAACTTCGTGATCACCGCCGATGAGGGCATTCGCGGCGGACGAAAGATCCCGCTGAAAGACAATACCGACAAGGCCATCGAGATCGCCGCAAAGGACGGCGCCAAGGTGGACACGGTTCTGGTGGTCAAGCGCACCGGCGGCGACATCTCCATGCAGGACGGGCGCGATGTCTGGTATCACGATGCGGTGGGCGCGGCCTCTGCCGATTGCCCGCCTGAGGAGATGAATGCGGAAGACCCGCTCTTCATCCTCTACACCTCCGGCTCCACCGGTAAGCCGAAGGGTGTGATGCATACCACGGGCGGTTACATCGTCTGGGCGTCGATCACCCACCAATATGTGTTCGATTATCACGATGGCGACGTCTATTGGTGCACCGCCGATGTGGGCTGGGTGACCGGCCACAGCTACATCGTCTATGGGCCGCTGGCCAATGGGGCCATCACCATGATGTTTGAAGGCGTGCCGAACTATCCGGACGCTTCGCGCTTCTGGCAGGTTTGCGACAAGCACAAGGTCAACATCTTCTACACAGCGCCAACGGCCATCCGCGCACTGATGGGGGCGGGGGAGGAGTTCGTCACCAAGACGGACCGCTCCACCTTGCGCCTTCTCGGCAGTGTGGGCGAGCCCATCAACCCGGAAGCCTGGGAGTGGTACTACAACGTGGTCGGCGATGGCCGCTGCCCCATTGTGGACACCTGGTGGCAGACGGAAACCGGCGGCATCATGATCACCTCGCTCGCCGGGGCGATCGATCTGAAACCCGGCTCGGCCACCAAGCCGTTCTTTGGAGTTCAGCCGCAGCTGGTGGACAATGACGGCAAACCGCTTGAGGGCGCCACGGACGGGAACCTCTGCATCACCGACTCATGGCCCGGCCAGATGCGCACGGTCTATGGCGACCATGAGCGCTTCGTTCAGACCTACTTTGCCACCTACAAGGGCAAGTACTTCACCGGCGATGGTTGCCGCCGCGATGCGGACGGGGACTATTGGATCACCGGCCGGGTGGACGACGTGATCAACGTCTCCGGTCACCGGATGGGCACCGCGGAGGTGGAATCGGCTCTGGTGGC
>JBCDIP010000034.1:0-12905 GCA_038748855.1 Pseudomonadota bacterium | reverse complement strand
GCTGACTGTCTCGCCAGCGTCATCGGTCCAGGTGAACTCAAACTCCCCGCTCTCCACCACCTTGTAGCTGAACGCCATGTACGGGTTCGCCGAAACGGCAGGGTGCCAGTCTGATGAGAAAACGACATTGCCGTTAAACTTACAGACGAACTTATTGATGATCAGACGCGGGATCTTCTCTCCCGTCTTTTTATCTTTACGCTGACCAGTTTCCATCTTGTGGGAGATCAACGATTTGATCGTGATGATGTCTCCCGCCTTGGCTTTTTTGGGGACGCGTACGCGCGGTTTTGAAGCCATGTTAAAATTCTCCTCAAATTCGCTTGTTAGCCGCCGCAGCCGCCAATGGTTACTTTCACCAGTTTCTTGGCTGTGTAGAGCGTGCCGTCAGACATCTCGGCCACCGCCACAATGTTTTGCGTGCCGGCCATCCGGATGCGCAGGGCCGCTTTGGCTACGCCGCTCGCCGGGGTGAAGTGAATGCTCGCCACATCAGCGGCCGGGTTCTTCTCAGCAAACAGGTGGACCGATTTGACATAGTCCGCATCGGTCATGGGGCTGTCCACGGAGACCCCAACCGGAACCGTGTTCCCGTTCTCGGCAATCTCCGGCAGTTCAAGTGTGATCTTGCCTTCCTTCATGGCGCCGTCACCAACGGCCTTCTTGATCGCTTCGGCCATGAGTTTGGCATCGGCATGCGCCGAGGTTGCAAAGGTGCCGGCCAGAAGCGCCGTCACCACACCACCGCCGATCAGCTCCAAAGCAGTTCTGCGGCTAAGTTCAGATTTCTTCATCTTCAGAGTTTCCTCAATTTCCACGTTTCAAAAAGCAGCGACAAGAAGGGCTGCTTACTCTTTCATGGTCATGACGTAAGCCAGCACATCTTCCACCTCTTGGGCGCTCAGCACGGGCTTGTCTTTGAAGTTCTTCAACACCCTGTGGAAGCCATCGGTGCGATGGAATGCGGGCATAATCGTGTCGTCATTCAGGGCTTTTGCATTGACGATGCGCAAGCGCAACTCGCCCTCAGACCAGCGGCTCGCTGTGCCGTCAAGCGGCGGACCAACCTGCCCGTGAAAGGGTTGGTCCTTCAGGCTTGAAACCACATGGCACGCTAGGCAGTTGCCCTTTTTCCGGTTTAGAAAAACCTTCTTGCCATTGGCAGGATCGCCAGCCTTGCCCGTCAAGGATGCCTTGATGGCTTCATCCTCGACCTTGTACTCGGCAGCCCCCGTAAGGGTTGCGCTGGCAGCAACAGTCGCGAGCGCGAAAGCGCCCACGGCAATGCGTTTAATGTTCATAATTGTTCTTCCCACGTTTCCCAACCTAGACGCTTTTTGAGGTGGCCAATGGCAGTTTGTCTGCCTTGTTTAAACGCGACCACCCAAGCTTAGTGCCCGTTCACGAGCATCATCTTATTCGTTATCTTGAATATATCAAGAGGCGCCTCCTCTCCCTTCCACTGGCTTAAGCAGCCCGTTTGATTTGGAAGCGGTAGACGCCGCCTTCCTCGTTCCACTCCAAAAGTTCGTTGCCCGTTTGCCGGCAGAACGCTTCAAAGTCTGCCACCGCGCCTGGGTCTGTGGCATGAATTTCCAGAACCTCGCCCGTGGGCACATCGGTCAAAGCCTTCTTGGCTTTAAGGATAGGGATCGGGCAATTCATGCCTTTTGTATCGAGAAAATGCTCGGCCATGGTTCAGCCACACCTCATTTGAATCAGAACAATTCCGTATATTAGAATAATTGAATATTGACGGGAACCCATTTCTTTGTCAATCGGGTTTGCCATGAGTGATGTCTTACCGTCCACCGCCCCTCAACCGCGCCCCGCACATCCGCCGCTGCTGATCAGCGCCGAGGTCTATCGCCAGACAGGCTACGGCAGCAATCACCCCCTGGCCATTCCACGCGTAGGCGCGGTTCTTGACTTGTGTGAGACATTGGGCTGGTTCGCCGAAACTCCCTACACGGAGAGTTATGTGGCTAGCATTGCCGACCTCACCGGATTTCATAATGATGACTATGTGGCTGCCCTCATTGCGGCAGAAGATGCCGGCAAGGTCAGCGCCGAGCAGCGGCAGAAGTACAATATCGGGACCATGGAGAACCCGCTCTTCCAGGGCCTGTTTGAACGCGCGGCAACATGCGTGGGCGGATCAATCCAAGCCGGACGGCTCGCCATGGACGGTCGGTGGGTCTACCACCCCTCGGGCGGAACCCATCATGGCATGGCCGGGCGCGCCAGCGGGTTTTGTTATTTCAACGATGTGGTGTTCGCCATCCTCTCCCTTATGGACCACGGCGCGGGGCGCGTTCTCTATGTGGATCTCGATGCTCATCATGGCGATGGCGTGCAAGCCGCGTTTGAGGCCGACCCTCGCGTCCTTACCCTCTCCATCCATGAAGAAAACCGCTGGCCACACACCGGCACATTGGACGACCGGGGCCAGGGTTCGGCGCGCAACATTCCAGTGCCGGCCAAGTTCTGCGACAATGAGTTGGCGTGCATCATGGCTGAAGCGGTTGCACCGTTGGCAACAGAGTTTGCACCAGATGCAGTGGTGGTCTGTTGCGGCGCTGATGGTTTGACCGGCGATCCCCTCTCCACAATGCGCCTCAGTAACGGCGCGCTCTGGTCAGCAGTGGAGGCCGCCTGTGCACATGCCAATGCTGCTGTGATTGTCGGCGGCGGGGGATACAATCCGTGGACAGTGGCCAGGTGCTGGGCAGGATTGTGGGGTAAGATTGCAGGGTTTGATCTTCCGGCCACCCTTCCCTCCTCAGCTCAAAAGGTGCTCTCGCGCTTGGAATGTGATCTGATTGATGAAGAAGACGTCGAGGCCGCATGGCTCACCACATTGGTGGATGAGCGCTCGCAGGGGCCGGTGCGCGATGAGGTGAAACAAGCGGTGGAGACGGTTTTATCGACGCCTGACCAATAAGACCGTTGCACGGGCCGAAGGATGTTGTAGTCTACATATTAGAATAAGCGAATACGACCATGAGCTGGCTGAACCAACTAGAACAAATTGAAGAGCTGGAGGATGCGGAGTTTGACGAGGCCTTGGTCGGCCGGCTCGAACATAATGCGGCGGTGCTCCAAGACAGACCCATCCGCTTCTCCACGCCCACGTTCAAGGAATACTCTAGCTCCGAGCTCAAGGGTTGCGGCAAGAACAGCTTCCCGGCCTTCTCGATCACGGCCGGCGCGTGCGCCCTCATGTGTGATCACTGCCAGGCCAAGATCCTGGAGCCCATGATCCCGGCCACCAATCCGGAAATGCTGGACCAGAAGGTGCGCGACCTCATCATGCTGCAAAACCTGCAAGGGTTTCTGCTGTCGGGCGGGTCGAACCGGCACAACGAAATCAAGTATGAACGCTTCTATCCGGTAATCGAAGGGTTGAAGCGGGACTTCCCGCATCTGAAGATCGCTATTCACACAGCCCTGACAGACGCTCCGCGCGCCAAGGCGATGGAATCAGCCGGCGTGGACACAGCCATGATGGATGTGATCGGTGCGCAGGAGACCATCGAGCAGGTCTACCATCTGGACCGGCCGGTGGATGATTTCGAAGCCACGTTGGAGGCTCTTTGCGCCACCTCTATGGAGATCGTTCCGCACATCGTGTTGGGTTTGCACTACGGCCAGATCCTAGGCGAGGCCAACGCCCTGGATATCGTCTCGCGCCACGGCATTCACTCGCTGGTGCTGGTGGTCATCATGCCGTTCTATGCGAAGGCGGGAACCTTCGTCACACCGGACACACGCGATGTGGGCGAGATCTTCCTGGAAGCACGCGCACGCGTTGCCGACCGGCAGGTGCTCCTGGGTTGCGCGCGCCCACCGGGCATGCACAAGCGCGTGACAGATGCCTATGCGGTGATGGCCGGGCTTGATGGCATCGCCTTCCCCGCCGACGGGACCGTGGCCGTGGCTGAGACCGTGGGCCGCGCATATCATCAAGAGCACGCCTGCTGTTCCATCAAGATCGGCGGCGGCAACGCATCCCTCAACACAGTTAGAACCTGCGCTGCATGACGCAAGAGCGCTCGATAGACGTGCTGGTGGCCGGCCTCGGTCCTGCCGGTTCTTGCGCTGCTGCAGAAGCCGCGAAGGCAGGTCTGAATGTTCTTGCCATTGAACGCAAGGTAAGCGCAGGCAAACCTGTGCAGTGCGCTGAGTTCGTCCCCTCGCCTATGGGCATAGAGGTGGACAATCTCGCCGCCAATAGCCTGCAACCCATCACGTCCATGGTGACGTTTGTGGAACAAGAGCCCGGGGAAACAGTGGAGCAGTTCCCCGGCCTGATGATCGATCGGGAGCGGTTTGATGCCCAGTTGGCGACAGCGGCAGCTGATGCTGGTGCCGAGTGTCAGTTCGCCGTCAAGGTACAGAGGATCGATGTTGATGGAGCCGTCCAACTCAGCACAGGGGAGACGGTAAAGCCTAGGCTGTTGATCGGCGCTGATGGCCCGCGCTCTGTGGTCGGCGCAGCAGTTGGCCAGGTGAACATCCAGATTGCCGAGACGCGCCAGATCACCGTGCCGCTCCATGAGGAGCTGCCCTCTACGGACATCTTTCTCTCAAGCACTTTTCCAGGTGGCTACGGCTGGCTGTTTCCGAAAGGCGATCAGGCCAATCTGGGCCTCGGTCTGAGGCCCGCTCTCAAGGACCAATTGAAGCCATTGCTCGCAGGGCTGCATCAGACGCTGCAGGAAGCTGGCCGGGTTGGGGCCACAATCTCCGCACACACGGGCGGCGCCATTCCAGTGGGCGGCATGCTGAAGCCCTATGGTCAGATCGGCGACGTTCCGGTGCTGCTGGCCGGAGATGCCGCGGGCCTCACGAACCCGGTCACCGGTGCAGGCATCAATGCTGCCGTTCTGTCGGGCCGGCGCGCAGGCCAATCAGCGACCGCACTTCTGGCCGGCGATGACGCTGCACCAGAAGACTATGCTGAAGAATTGGAAGATCTGCTGAAACCATCGCTGGACCGCGCCCTTCGGCGCAGGCAGGCCTTGCTCGATCACTACACCACTGGACGCCCGAGCGCGGATCACCTCCGCGCCAGCTGGATTGCCTATCCGGATTATTGGGCCGCCTGAATCATGGGAGGCTGGATCAGATGAGTTGTTTAAAGCCGGAAGGAGCTCAGCCGGGCGGGCTGAACGAGGCTGGCCTGGACTTCAACCCAGCCGACATCATGGAGCCCCGCAAGCCGGGGGCCATTGCGCCGGATCTGAAGAATGGCGGGCGCGTTAAGACAAATGACGTTTCACCCGACGGGGTCTATCTGCCGGACTACAACATTCTCACCCCGCATATGCGCTCGCCTGAATATGTGCAGATGTCCACTGCGGCGGCCATTGCGCTCGGCATCACCCGGGGCAAGATGCACCGGTGCTCCTGCACCCGCTGCCTCAACCTCCTGCTCACCTATCCGGAAGGTTGCCGCGCCAATTGCGCCTATTGCGGCCTGGCCCGCCACCGGGAAGCAGAGCGTGATTATGCTGACCGCAACTTCATCCGCGTGGACTGGCCCGCTGTGCCGATGGAGGAAGTGGCTTCGATCGTTGCGCGGGATGGGGCTGCGAGCCCGTTCCACCGCATGTGCATTTCCATGATCACCCATCCGCGCTCAGATGAGGACACCTTCACGGTCCTCAGAACCTGGACCGACAAGGTGGACCCTGGCGATATTCCCATCTCCATCCTCTCCAACCCCACAACCATGACACGGGAAGATGTGAAGCGCCTGCACACCATGGGCTCGGATATCTTCACCGTGGCCATCGATGCGGCCACGCCGGAAATCTTCGACCGCACCCGCGGCAAAGGCGTTCAGTCTCCGCACAACTGGAAGAAGTATTGGGAGATCCTATTGGATGCCCGGGACATCTTCGGACCGAAAAAGTTCGGCGCCCACATCATCATCGGCATGGGCGAGAGCGAGTACGAAGCTTTGACACTTGTCCAACAGTTGGTGGATATGGGCGGCCACAGCCATATGTTCTGCTTCTTCCCGGAGAAAGGCTCTCTCATGGACCACCTGCCCGCCACCCCGCGCGACCAGTGGCGGCGGGTGCAGCTGGCGCGTTATCTCATTGATTACTGCGACAAGCGCGTGGAGGACATGACGTTTGATGAGCATGGCCGCGTAACCCACTTCGGCATCTCTCAAGACGAGCTGGATATGACGATCGACAGCGGTATCGCGTTCAGGACCTCCGGATGTCCGGGCAAGTTTGCTGATGATATCTCAGCCTGCGACCGGCCCTATGGAGATTCACCGCCCAGCAACATCGCCAGCTATCCGTTCCAGCCTGCTGATGTGGACATCCGCAAGATCCGCAGCCAACTTGGCATGTTGCGCGATGGGGAAACCTATGAAGAGGGCGAGGACATCGAGACCACCCATGGCTAAACCGTTCCGCATTATCGACACCGACATCAGGGACGGCCGCGCGCAAATCGCCTTTGATCAGGCCCTCGTCGACCTTCATCAGGACGGAAAGGTTCCCGACACCCTGCGTTTTTTGCGGTTTCCTCCCACGGCTCTGATCGGCCGGCACCAGGCGCTGAGCCAGGAGCTGAAGCTCGACTATTGCGCACAGAACAACATCCGCACCGTGCGGCGTATCACCGGCGGTGGCCCGCTTTACTTCGATGAAGGCCAGTTGGGCTGGGAGCTGGTGTTCAACCGCGCCAGCCTGGGCACGGCGGACTTGCGGGAGCTCTCGCTGAAAATCTGTGAGGCGGTAGCCCTAGGTCTTCGCAAGCTAGGAGTGGAAGCCAACTACCGTCCCCCGACAGACATTGAGGTAGAGGGCCGCAAGATCTCCGGCACGGGCGGGTTCTTTGATGGGGACACGGCCATGTATCAGGGCACCGTGCTGATCGACATGGATCCGGCGGACATGATCGCCACCTTGAATGTGCCGAGCCCGGAGATCGCAAAGAGCCTCATCGATTCTGCCGCCCAAAGGGTCGTCACCTTTAAAGACCTGCTGCGGAAAGTGCCCGAGATGGACGAGGTGAAGGCCAAGCTGGTGGAAGGGTTTGCTGAGCATCTGGGCATTGACGCTGAGCCCGGCGAGATCACAGAGGCCGAGGAAGAGCTAGCCCAACGCTATTTAGATGAAGAGATTGGCACCGATGATTTCGTGGCGGAGATCGACAACCCGGCCTCCGAAGCGGGCGTCCTGTCGGCCCGCCATGCGGGCGCCGGCGGCGCGGTCACGGCCTATGTGCGCCTGGAAGGCCCCGGCCAAGACCGCTTCCGCGAGGTGTTGATCACAGGAGACTTCTTCATCGCCCCGCCCCGCACGATCTTCGATCTGGAGGCCGCCTTGCGCGGCACGGCCGTCAAGGATCTTCGGCAAACGGTATCGTCGTTCTTCGAGACCGCCGAAGTGGGCCTCATGACCGTGTCACCTGATGATTTCGCAACCGCCTTAGAGCAAGCCGTATCGGCAAAATGAAGGCCCTCACCGTTCTCCAGCACACGTCCGCTGATTACCTGGGCCTGTTGGAGGACCACCTGGAAGGGCGGCGCATCCGCTTCAATTACGTGCGCCCGTTCACAGAGGGCACCTCGGTGCCTGGCTATTCGGAGGTGGCTGATGGGCTTGTGTTGCTGGGTGGGGGACCGTGGGGATCTGCCGGCACGCGCGATGTGCCCACCTTAGCTGAGGAGATTGCCCTCACGCGCGCCGCTCTCATGCACGCGATCCCCATCATCGCCATCGGGCTTGGCGCACAAATCCTGAGCCTTGCGGCAGATGGCCGGGTGGAAGCTACCGATCTGCGCTTCAGCGTGGGCACGGCCAGGTCTGCCTCGCCCGATGCGCTCAACGGCTTCCTGCCGGAGACCTTTCCCCATGTGTGTTACATGCGCGACCGTCCGGTGCCTCCGGATTACGCCTCTATTCTGGCCATGGACGACAACGGCCTGCCTGCGCTCTTTCAGATTGGCGAAAATGCCATCGGCTTCACCGGCCACCCCGGCTTCAAGCTTGCCATGGCGGAAGATCTGATCATGGAATTTGAAGAAGCCCCGCCTGAACCCGCCGAAACACTGGAGGCGCTTCGGGCTGCAAAAACCCATATTGAAGACGCACTGGTGCCGATTATGACCGGCTTGGTGGGCATAACCGGCCTGATGCGGAGCGAGAACAGTTGATCACTTTAGAATATTCTAATATAAGAGTATGGCAAAGGCTCTGGGAGGACCACTTGCAATGTCAGACAAACTCGTCATCGTGATGGCCAACACCGATCCGCGCAACGGCGAAGAGCTGGGCGCTCCGATCTTTCAAGCCACAGTGGCCGCGGCCATGGACTATGAGGTGGATGTGATCTGCACAGCCACGTCCGGGCGCCTCATGAAGAAGGGTGTGGCAGAGAGCCTGGTGGTGAAAGAGGGCTCGCCCAAATCCGTATATGATTTCATCAAAGACGCCCATGAAGCGGGCGTGAAATTCTACTGCTGTTCGCCCAACCTGGACTTGTTCGACATGGACAAGGACGACCTCATCCCCGAATGCAACGGGATTGTGGGCGGCGCTCACCTGATCGAGCAGGTGATGGAAGAAGATTGCAAGGTGATGACCTACTGACGCACTTAAGGGAGCAGCGAAGGCATGGCACACGCAGCAACGACCAGAGTGCAGGAACACATAGGCGATCCGTTCTCAGCAGAACCGGTGATCGACCGGGGCCAGTTGGAAGAGATCTTCCAGGATATCCAAGATGACCTGCGCTACGATCACGAACTGAACGGCTGTCTCAATTGCGGCATCTGCACGGCCACCTGCCCGGCCGCCCACTACTACGATTTCAGCCCGCGCGAGATCGTCCAGCTTTTGTGGACGGAGAACCTGGAAGGCATTTACGATGCCATGCAGGAGAAGATATGGGCCTGCGCCCAGTGCTATACCTGCGCGGCGCGCTGTCCGTTCGGCAATTCACCTGGCGGGCTGATCATGCTGATGCGGGAAACTGCGATCAAGCATGGCATGGAATCAGCCAAAAACGTGCTGCGCCCCTTCAGCCGCGTGATGCTGAAGCTGATCTCCACCGGCAACCAACTGGCGCCCGATATGATCAACCCGGATCATTTCGCCGACTGGGGCCCCAACATTTCCAAGGTGGACGCGCCGCTGAAGATTTTGCGCAAGGCGATCCCCATGCCTACGCTGAACACCACAGCGACGGCCTGGGAGGTGAACCTGAAGACCTCCATTGAGCTCTACACGATCTGGGAAATGACCGGCGTGCTCGATCAATTGGAAACCATTGATGAAAACCTGTTCGACGTGATCACCGACATCATGGATGAGAAACGCGACGACTGGGAAGACTTCCTGGACGAGCAGGACGATGAAGATGACGACGATTAAGACCGCTTTAGGGAGAGACGCGAGATGACCAAAGACACTGGCGAGCGCTTCACCGGGCATGGCTCTGAATGGCGCGATTCAAACCTCAGCCGCGAAGAGGCCCTGGTGGCCACATCCTGGGTGGAGCAGAAGATCGACAAGCGCTCCATGCTCACCAACAAGGACCGGGTTGAGGATGTGCGCGATATCATGTGGCAGCTGGAGAAGGACGGCGAGATTGTCGTTCACCGGGTCACGGAAGAGCATAAGCCCAAGACCGTGAAAACCCTCTACGGCTGGGACAAACAGATCCCCACCACGCAGCTTTGGCACCATAAATCCTGCGGCCAGTGCGGCAACATTCCAGGCTATCCGGCCTCACTCCTTTGGCTGATGAACGAGATGGACATTGCCTATTTGGATGAGACGGACCAGACCTCCTGCACGGCGTGGAACTATCATGGCTCAGGCATCGGCAACCTGGAGAGCCTGGCGGCCGTGTTCCTGCGCAACTTCCATCAGGCCTATGTGGCCGCAAAGGCGGAAGGCCTGCCGGAAGGCTACTACTATCCGTTGGTCCACTGTGGCACATCGTTTGGCAACTACAAGGAAGTGCGCGGCTACCTTTTGCATTCCGCTGAGCTGCGCGAGCGGGTGAAAAAGATCCTCGGTAAGCTGGGCCGGCTTGTGGACGGCAAGCTTCTGATCCCTGAAGAGATCGTGCACTACTCAGAGTGGGTGCATGTGATGCGTTCGGAGATCGCCAATCGTCAGACGATCGACTGTTCCAATATCAGGGCCACCATTCACCCGGCCTGCCACGTCTATAAGATGGTGCCGGAAGATGCGATCTATGATGACAACATCCTGGAAGGTAACCGGGTTGCGGTCTCCACCGGGATCATCGAGGCGCTGGGCGCCAACGTGATCGATTATTCCACGTGGTACGACTGTTGCGGCTTTGGCTTCCGCCACATCATCTCAGAACGCGAGTTCACCCGGTCATTTGCGATCGACCGCAAGGTGCGCGTTGCGGTGGAGGAAGCCAATGCCGATGTGATGATCGGTCATGACACAGGCTGCATCACCACTCTCGATAAGAACCAGTGGATCGGGAAGGCCGCCGGCAAAGGCTTTGATCTGCCTATTCTGGCAGACTGTCAGTTCGCCGCTCTGGCGTGCGGCGCCCATCCATACAAGATCGTTCAATCCCACTGGCACGCTTCCTCCACAGAAACCCTCATGGAGAAGTTGGGGATCGACTGGAAGGGCGCAAAAGCAGAGTTCGAGGACTACCTGAAGGCCATTGAAACCGGCAAGCAGGACAACCTCTACGATCCCCGGCGCATGATCACCTCAGGTCCGGGCTTTAAGGGAGCGCCGAAACTGCCATGAGTGAACCTGTTCTCATTGTTGGCGGCGGCCCTGCCGGCCTTGCAGCCGCTCACTCTCTGGCCACGGTGGGCCAAAAGAGCATTCTGGTTGAAAAGGAAGACCGTCTTGGCGGTGCGCCTATTCTCTCTGGCTATGCCAAGCTGGTGCCTTCAGGCGAATGGGCCAAGGATGCCATTGGCGGCATGGTGACCCGCGTGGAAGAAAGCGGGCTGGTGGACATCAAGACCGGCACGACGGTTTCTGAATTCTCCGGCAACCCCGGCGCGTTCACAGCCAAGCTGTCTGACGGCAACGCCATCAATGCATCTGCAGCGCTGCTCACCACGGGCTTCACCCACTTTGACAGCATCAACAAACCCGAATGGGGCTTTGGCACACACCAGGACGTGGTGACCACCACCCAGGTTGAGCAGATGATATCGTCCGGCCAGGGCGTGCGGTGCCCCTCAGATGGCCGCAAGCCTAAGCGCGTGGCGATCCTTCTGTGCGTTGGCTCACGCGATCGCCAGATCGGGCGCGAATGGTGTTCCAAGATCTGCTGCACAGTATCGGCCAACATGGCCATGGAGATCCGCGAAGAGCTGCCTGACTGCCATGTGTACATCTACTACATGGATATCCGCACCTTTGGGCTCTACGAGACCGGTTACTATTGGCGCAGCCAAGAGGAGTTCAAGGTCAAGTACATCAAGGCCCGCATTGCGGAGGTAACTTCGGACGGCGAGAAACTCATCGTCAAAGGCGAAGACACTTTGGTGAAGCGCCCGATCACGATCCCCTTCGATATGGTGGTGCACGCCATTGGCATGGACCCGAACGTGGACAATCTTCTGCTCTCCACCGTCTTCGATGTTGAGCTGGAACCGCACGGCTATATCGGCAAGCAAAGCTCCTATGGCGCGCTTGGAGCTACGTCACGCCCCGGGGTGTTCGTGGCAGGCTCGGCAACCGGGCCAGAAACCATCGATGATTCCATCGCCCAGGGCCATGCCGCGGCCATGTCTGCCTTTGCCATTGCGCAAGGGCCGATGAAGGATGCAGCTGAATGAGCCTTCTTCTGCATAAGCGCCAGAATGAGCCCGTGGAGCCCGAACGGGTTCAACTGGAGCTGAGCGGCCCTGCCCTTGCCAGCGCCTTGGCCAATGTGGCCACCGGCGCTGAGGAGCTGGGCGGCATTGAGCGCTATGCGGAAGCCTTGGATCTGAAGTCCTCCATGTTCAAAGACGTACTGGGCGATGGCAAGGTACGCAACCTGGAGCTGGAACAGTTCATGGGGCTGTGTGTCTTCATGTCCACGGTCCGCCGGCGGGTCTCCCCCTACCTCGACGCGGATGGCTTCCGAAAGCTCAAAGCTGCGCTCTACGATCTTCTGCAAGGGGCAACCGATACAACCACCACTGATGACCGCGTGGCCGCCTTCTGCGCCGCGTTTCCTCAGGACAAGGGCCATCGCTGGGTGCGGGACTTGGCTGCTGAAGTGCTGCACAACACCGATCCGGAGCGCTATCCGCTCATGAACCGCTGGGTGTGGGACGCCAAAGCCAACACCGGCGTCATCCGCGAGATCTGGCATGGCGAAGCGGTGGATCACATGACGATCCCGGTTCCCGATAGCTATGAGACCTTTGTGGTGCTGCGCGAAGAGCTGAGCCAGTATCTGACGTCCAACGGCATCTTCTCTCAAGTGATGCAATATGTGGATCTCCTCTGCGCGCAAATCTACGCCGAATATATCTGCGCCCAGGGCGGCAGCTACCTGCGCACCGATTTCTCCGCGCCCGAAGATCCCATGGAACACACGCGCCGCATTCTTGGCCTTGATGGTGTGAAGCCGGGATCTCAGCGCACCCGGCTCCGCTCGATGGACGGCGAAGCCTTTGTGCTTGATGATGTGAAGCTGCTGGATTGAGGACCTGACGCCTATGCCCATTCATGAAGAGCATCTGATCCGGCCGGAAAATCTGAAGACCCATGAAAACCTGGTGATCGATGGGATCGATGTGTCCGGCCACTGGAGCACCTTCATCGAATCCCGCGTGGTGACCGATTACAACGAGGACTTGGAAGACGAGATTGCCGCCCTGCCCGGCGGGGAGTTCATCCATCGGTGCTGGCAGTGCGGAT
>JBCDIP010000033.1:0-12973 GCA_038748855.1 Pseudomonadota bacterium | reverse complement strand
TCCGGGCCAACACGCTCTCCCAAGGGCAAGGCAACGGGTTCCCCACCTACCGCCTGAAATGGCAGAAGCCTGGCTCGCTGCACCGCCGCTTCCGTGGCTGCAACAAGCAGGTGCGCGCAAAGCCTTATAAGACCGGGTCGGACGAGTATCTGGCTCTGGAGCTTTACGTCATGTATCGGGGCCAGGGCCTGCCGGTGGAAACACCTGCAGTGCGGAACTGACCTAGAGCCAAAGAAGGCGTTTAAGACAACGAGGGACGCCGCTTGGCGTCCCTTTTTCGTAGGTTCAGATTGGAGCAGCAGGCGATGATTTCACGGCGGGACTTTCTGACGGTTTCAGCGGCCACCGCGCTGGCCACGGGGCTGGGCGGAGGGCTCGGGCGCGCCGCTGCGGCTCAGAGCATTACGCAGGACGACTTGCTGAAATTCTCACCGAAGGGCCAGGTCACTCTGCTGCACAACACGGACTGCCATGCACAGTTGAAGCCCATCTTTTTCCGTGAACCGTCGATCAATCTGGGGGTGGGAGAGGTGAAGGGCTTGCCGCCTCATCTCACAGGCACTGAGTTTCTGGAGCGCTTTGGCCTCAAGCCGGAGACCTTGGAAGCCTACACGCTCACCTCTGAAAACTTTGCGGCCTTGGCGAAAAACTATGGCCGCGTGGGCGGCATGGACCGCATTGCCACACTGATCAAGGCCATCCGCGCCGAGCGGGGCGACAAGGTTCTGTTCCTTGACGGGGGCGATACCTTGCACGGCTCCTTCACCACCCTGCAGACCGGCGGCGGCGACATGGTGAAGGTGATGAATGCCCTGGGCTGCGAGGCCATCACCGGGCACTGGGAGTTCACGCTTGGCGCCGAGCGGGTCAAACAGATTGCCGAAGAGCTGCAGTGCCCGTTCCTGGCAAGCAATGTGATCGACAATGAGTGGGAAGAAGAAGTGTTCGAGCACACGGCCTTCTTTGAGCGCGGCGGCGTGAAGGTGGCGGTGATCGGCCAGGCCTTCCCCTATACGCCCATTGCCAATCCGCGCTGGATGATTCCCAATTGGTCGTTCGGCATCCGTGAGGAGCTGGTGCAAAAGCGGGTGGACGCTGCGCGCAGCGAAGGGGCTGAACTCGTGGTTCTGCTCTCGCACAACGGGTTTGATGTGGACCGCAAGCTGGCCTCGCGGGTCAAGGGCATGGATGTGGTTCTCACTGCCCACACCCATGACGCCATCCCTGAGCCGGTCCAGGAGGGTGACACGCTCCTGATCGCCACGGGCTCCCATGGCAAGTTTCTCTCCAGGCTTGATGTTGAGGTCACCAACGGGCGCATGTCCGGTTATGAGTTCCGGCTGATCCCTGTCCTGTCCGATGCCATTGCGCCGGATCCGGAGATGAAATCACTCATCAACGAGATCAGGTCGCCCTTTGAAGCCCATCTGGCAACGGAGCTGGGGCGCACCGAAACCCTGCTTTACCGCCGCGGCAACTTCAACGGCACCTTCGATGATCTGATCTGTGAGGCCATGCTGCAGGAGCGCGATGCCGATCTCTCCTTCTCGCCGGGGACCCGCTGGGGGGCCTCGGTGCTGCCAGGCCAGGCGATCACTTGGGAAGACGTCTACAACATGACCGCCATCACCTATCCCAATTGCTACCGCATTGAGATGACGGGCGAGAACCTGAAGCTGGTTCTGGAAGATGTGGCAGATAACCTCTTCAACATCGACCCCTATTACCAGCAGGGTGGCGACATGGTGCGCGTCGGCGGGTTGGGCTACACCATCGACATCAACAAGGCCATCGGCAGCCGGATCTCAGACATGACCCTTCTGAAAACCGATGAACCCATCGACGCCTCACGGACCTACACTGTTGCCGGGTGGGCCTCCATTAACGAGGGAACCCAGGGTCCGCCCATCTGGGACGTGGTGGCCAAGTACATCAAGCGCAAAGGGGTGATAGATCTGGCGCCCAACCAATCCATCAAGGTGGTGGGGGCATAGGGGCGGCGGGCAATGGAAGTCTCCTACTTTGCAGCGCTCACCGCGGGGATCTTGAGCTTCCTGTCTCCGTGCGTGCTGCCGCTGGTGCCGCCCTATATCTGCTTTATTGCCGGAACGAGCATTGATCAGCTCACCGGGGACGATGAGTTGGACTCGGCCATTGGCCGGCGCATCTTCATTTCCGCTGTGGCGTTCGTGCTTGGCTTTTCCACGGTCTTCGTTCTGCTGGGCGCAACGGCGTCGTACTTGGGCCAGCTGGTGGGAGACCATCTTGATCTCCTCAGCAAGATTGCCGGCGCGGTGATCATTTTGCTGGGCCTTCATTTCATGGGTCTGTTGAAGATCGGCCTGTTCTACAAGGAGGCGCGCTTTGAGGGCCCGTCCAAACCCATTGGCCTGGTGGGCGCCTATGTGGTGGGGCTTGCGTTTGCATTTGGCTGGACGCCGTGCGTGGGGCCGGTTCTGGCGGCCGTCTTGTTCTACGCCGCCCAGGAGAGCTCCATATGGAAAGGGGTCTCGCTGCTCGGCGTTTATGCAGCCGGCCTTGGCATTCCGTTTCTGCTGGCAGCGCTTGCCGGCAAGCCCTTCTTGCGGTTCATGCAGCGCTTCAAGAAACATCTTGGCATGGTTGAAAAGCTGATCGGGGTGCTGCTGGTGATCACCGGCGTATTGTTCCTCACCGGCTCCATGAACGTAATCGGCTACTGGCTGTTGGAAATGTTTCCGGCGCTTGGTCGCGTAGGCTAGCCCCAACGCACAAAGATGATCACATCAAAGCTCTTCAGTTCACGGAGCACGTTGATGAATGCATCTGGTTCCTGGCGTTCGATCGGCCGCAGCAATGTGCCTGCCGACTTTGCTGCCCCATCCATCACGGATTGAAAATCAGCGTTCTGCTTAACGCTCTCCGGCGCCTCGGACCGGCAGAGTTTCAACTGTTCGATATACTTGTTCGACACCTCGGTGGCTTTCGTGCGTACCTCTGCGACTGTGAAGTCGGCCGGGTTGTGCCGCCAGTGGTAAAGAACATCCATATAGCCGTTCAGGTCGAACACACAGTCGGCCAAGACGCGAAGGCCGTTGCGCTTGCGCATCTGATGCAGGAGCCCGCGGATGGGCAGCAGCGCCCCGCGTGCCGGCTTGCTCTTGCCGCTCTCAGCCAGTTTTTGCCCCGTCTCGAACGCGTTGCTGATGTCCTGGATGGTCTCCGGCCACGCCGCATCTTGTGTCAGCGGGGCAGGTGGCGTCTTCGCGTAACGCTCCACCACCGTGTTCCAAGCTCCTGAAGCCGTGGCGAGCTCAAGCCCGGCGACGCCTGCGTTGCCGGTTCGAAGATAGAAGAGCGCGGATTTGTAGGGCTGGTTGACCTTCTCGATTGCCGCGTTGAACGTCGCCACTTCGTCCGCATGCGTAGCAACGCTGGGGACCATCATCATCAGGAGGCTGCAAATGAGACTAAACGTTCTCACACGCTTGTGACACATTGAAGAGGGCCCGCCCTGTACTGGATCTTCATATTCGTATAATCTAATTTGTCTTGACGTGCCACCCAATCGAGCGAGGATCGGAAAGATGATTGATCGCAGAACCTTCGTAAAATCCCTAAGCCTGCCGGCCGCGACCGCCGCACTGGGTGCACCCTTGGCATGGGCATCGGATGATCCGGCTACGGACGATGATGGCATCTACACCCAAGACTGGTTCAATCACACCTCGTTCCTTGTGCTGTCGGAAGACCTGGAAGAGGCTGCCGGTGAAGGCAAGCGGCTGGCAATTCTTTGGGAGCAGAAGGGCTGCCCGTATTGCCGTGAACTGCACCGGGTCAATTTCGGCAAAGACGAGATCCGCAACTATGTGAAAGACAATTTCACGGTCCTGCAACTCAACATGTGGGGCTCAAAGAAGGTGACGGATTTTGATGGCGAGGAGCTGGAAGAACGGGCTCTTGCGCGCAAGTGGCGGGTTCAGTTCACCCCGACCATCAACTTCTTTGGTCCGAAGGCGGAAGGTACCGCACGCAAGACCGAAGTCATGCGCATGCCGGGTTACTTCAAACCGTTCCACTTCGTCTCCATGTTTGAGTATGTGAAGGACGAAGCCTACAAGGAGCAGCAGTTCCAGCGCTATTTGCAAGACAAGTTCAAGAAGCTGGAAGAAGAGGGCAAGAAGCCTGATCTCTGGTAGCTTCAGGCTGCGCCGCGATAGCGCGAGCGGTCTTCTCGCCTGCGGGCAACGGCTTCTTCAGAGCAGAACATCTCGTGCATCAGTTCCAGCGTGCGCTCGACTTCGGTGCTGACCAGCCGGTAGTAGATGGACTTACCTTCCCGCCGGGTTGCCACCAAACGCTCCGCGCGCAGCAAGGTGAGATGCTGCGAAAGCTTGGACTGACGAAACTGCAAATCGGCTTCCAACTGGCTCACGGACATTTCGCCCTCGGAGGCCAATCTGCACAAGATCAGCATCCGGCTGTCGTTGGACAACGCCTTTAGGAACTGGGCCGCTTCCTGGGCCCCTTCCATCATTTCGTCCTGACTAGGTTCAAACGTCACTTATCCCTCCGCTACGCAAGGCGTGCGAATCACCGGCTCTGGCGTGCGTGTTTAATCAGAAAAGTGTATCACCGTCCACGGAAACAATGCAAATGGCTCGCAAACTGTTGAACTGACTTGAGATTCTCATTTCCAAACGCGCCGCGCTTTGATCTAAGACAAATTCGATCGTTCGAATATCATCTTGTCCTTTCCAGGAACGCATGGAACACTTGAAACCCCGGGGGCACGCTCGCGCCTGGGCAAAACAATCAACGGGAGGAAACAATGAGACAGCTAAGCGTACTGGCTTTGACCCTGGTGGCAGCTCTGGGTGTGCTCTTTTCGCAAGTCAGCGATCTTGCCGCTGGAGAACGCTACGGAAAGCAGAAGGTGGTCTATCACATCAATTATGATGGCGGTCCGGACGACAAGAAGTACCGCGGAGCCATGCGGAACATCCAAAACCACATCAACGCCGTTGGCGCTGAGAACATGGAAATCAAGGTGGTGCTGCACGGCAACGGCCTTGGCCTTTTGATGACCGCGAAAGAAAACCAGAAAGTGCAAAGTGCGGTGACCAGCCTGAAAACCCAGAACGTGGAGTTCCAGGTGTGCAACAACACGCTGAAGGGCCGCAAGATCAGTTACGAGAATGACCTTTTCGAAGTGTTTGAAGACGACATCATTCCAAGCGGTGTTGCAGAGCTCTCGCACCTGCAGCAGCAAGGCTACACCTACATCAAGCCTTAAGCGGTCTAGAGTTCCCACTGCCAGGTGAGCGGCACCCAGCGGTGCATGGCGCCGTTTGGCACAATGTGACCCACGCCCGGGAAGGGAATGTGATAGGCCGCAACCAGCAGCTTGTCTGTTGCGGCCATATCGATCAGCCGTTTGCGGGTCTTCACGGCCTCTGCCTTGTCCATGTCCATCTGGGGCTCCCAGTCCGGGTGCTCCAGAGAGATGAAGGGATGCGTGATGGCGTCGCCCACGATCAGCAAGCTCTCCCCGCGGGAGGTTGCCAGGACCGACATGTGATCTGTCGTGTGGCCGGGTGAGGGGACGGTCTGCACGCCCGGAACGACCTCAGCGCCCGGCTTGATGCGTGTGGTGCGCTCGCCAATGGGCAGCAGGTTGCGGTGAGCGCCGGTGGCAAAGAACCGGAAGCCCTCCGGCATCTGGCTCTCCAGATCCTTTTGGGTCCAATAGTCCCATTCCCCAACGCTCATGGTGTAGTCCGCGTTGGCAAACCGCGGCTCTTCGGCAAAGTCGTCAATGATGCCCCAAATATGGTCCGGATGGCCGTGGGTAATGATAACGTGGTCCACATCATCTGGCGCATAGCCTGCGGCCTCCAGGCTCTCGGTGAGCTTGCCGGTGGTCTCTCTGAAATTGTCGCCTGACCCGCAGTCCACCAATATGAGCTTCTCGCCCGTGTTGATGAGGCACACGTTAAGGTGCGACACCCGTGCATCGGTGGGCTGACGCAAGGTGCCAAGATAGGCTTTGAGCTCTTCCTCCGGCACGTTCGATGCGGAGAAGCGGAACGGGGTCTGGTTCAGCCCATCGCTCAGCATGGTGATTTCAAACGTGCCGAGCATGAACCGGAAGTATCCCGGCGCTTGTGCTTTTTTCTGTTCGGCGAACGCGAGGGCCGCGCGCGGAGCAAGGCCGGTAAGCGCGAGCGAGGCACCGGCGGTTTGCAAGAAGCGCCGGCGCCCCGTTCCAGGGAGGGAAATCATGATCGGCTTAGCCGAACATGTCCTTGGTAATGCCGTCGTACCAGCCGTTGGCTTCTCTGGATGTTTGCGCCCTGAGATCGGCAGCTTCGCCGGTCTTGGAGATGAACTTGCTGGTGACTTCAATCTTCTCCGCACCGCCCTGGTAGTCGGCCCCCACTTTGACCCCATCATCCGTGGCCACCAGGCTCCAGCAGGTGTTGCGGAACTTCGCGGGGAACTTCTTCGAGCCGGTCAGGTCAGCCAGCAGCGCGTTGGCGGCCACTTTAGCCTGGCTGTTGGCAGAGAAGCCGGATTTCGGCATGGCAGACGCCACGGAAGCATCGCCGATCACAAACACATTCTCATCCACTTTGGACCGCATGGATTTTGGATCGATCGGGCACCAGCCTCCATCATTGGTGAGGCCCGCGCGCTTGGCAATGATGCCTGCGGCCTGGGCCGGAATGATGTTGGCCACAGCTGCCTTCACAGTCTCATCTTCCATGACCACTTCCATGGAATCTGCCTTCACGGCCTTCACGCCGCCGCTCACTTCTTCCGGCACCCATTCGATCATGCCGTCATAGTGGTTGGTCCAAGCTTCCTGGAACAGAGCTTGTTTGGAGAACTTGTTCTTGGCATCCAGCACCATGATCTTGGACTTGGGCTTATTGGCCTTCAGATAGTGCGCGATCATGCAAATGCGCTCGTATGGGCCAGGCGGGCAGCGGAACGGATTGGGCGGAGGTGCCACCACAACAACGCCGCCATCGTCCATGGCTTCCAATTGGGTTTTCAGCGCGGCAGTCTGGGTGCCGGCTTGCCACGCGTGAGGCATCATGGTCGCCGCTTCCGGGCTGTAGCCTTCGATGGTGTCGTAGAGCATTTCGATGCCAGGCGAGACGACCAAGCGGTCATAGCCAAGATCTGCACCACGGCCGAGCTTCACGGTCTTTGCTGCGCGGTCCACATCAACGGCCACGTCGTGCACCATGTTCACACCATACTGCCCGGCCAGTGTGCCATAGCTGTGGGTGATGGATGCCAGCGTCCGGAAACCGCCGAGGTAAAGGTTGGAGAAGAAGCAGGTGGTGAAATTCTGCTTGGGTTCGATGATGGTCACCGAAACATCCTTGGAGCCCTTGGCCACGTAGCGCGCCGCCGTGGTGCCGCCAGGGCCACCACCAATGACCACAAGCCGCATCTTGGCAGCAGACAATACGGCAGGCGCCGCCAGGGTGCTTGCCGCTGCCGATGTGGCCAGCAACGTACCGAACTTGCGTCGTGTCATCTTGGTCATTTCATTTTCTCCCTTTTGCTCGTTTCCTCAATTGACAGGTTGTTCTGAAAAGTATTTGGCCAAAGACCCCAGCTCCTCCTCGGAGAGGTTTTTGGCAATATTGGCCATGGCCGGGTTCGTGCGTCCATGGGTGCCTTCTTTGTAGGCCAGCATTGTCTGGACGAGATAGACATCCGGCAGACCGTGAATGTGGGGAATGCCCTCAGGTGCGCCGGTTGGGGCATGACACGTCACGCACTGGCCGGCCAGATATTCGCCATACGCACTATCGGCCAGTGCGAGGATTTTGCTGTATCTTTCGTCTTCAGCTGCCGCGAGGTTCAGCGATGATATGCCGGCGACCATCAACCCGGCCAAGGCCGCAGCCCAAGCTATGCTTCGCCTCACCGAAGCAAGATGAGATATCATTGGCGCCCTCCCGACGGCCTCTTTGGCGAGGTCCTTCATTGCGCACAGTATACATTGCATTATTCGAATGTGAACATACAAATTCAGCCAAATAGCCGACGCACAGCTTGCTTGTGTACTGTCTAAATTGGCAGGGACACTGTAGAGTTTGCGTGTCACCGGGACCTGTGTCTCCCTTAAGGTCTATGCCGCTTGACCTCACGGAGGATATTCGGGATGTCGGATATCTCCAACCCCCCAACCGCAACATCAGTGTGCGGGCAAGCCACACATGGAACGCGGTGAAGAGAAGCGAAAAAGGTAACAAGAATGAACGAACAGAGCGAACCGGACAGCCAGGCCGGCGGGGTGAAAGGTCCGCTGGAGGGGATTCGCGTGCTGGACCTCACCCGGATCTTGGCCGGGCCCACCATGACCCAAACGCTGGGCGATTTCGGCGCCGACATCATCAAGGTTGAGCGGCCGGGCGCGGGCGATGATACCCGGGCCTGGGGCCCGCCTTACGTCACGGGCTCGGATGGTGGACCGACCTCTGAGAGCGCATACTATCTGGCGGCCAACCGCAACAAGCGCTCGATTGCCATCGACATGGCCACGCCCGAGGGGGCTGCTCTCATCCGCAAGCTGGCCCGCCATTGCGATGTGCTCGTGGAAAACTTCAAGCTTGGCGGCTTGAAGAAATACGGCCTTGATTATGAGAGCCTGTCTGCCGACCATCCCGGCCTCGTCTACTGCTCCATCACAGGCTTCGGCCAAACCGGCCCGAATGCGCATAGGCCCGGCTACGACCTTCTGGCCCAAGGCTATGGCGGCATCATGAGCCTCACCGGCGAACCGGATGGGGAGCCCATGAAGGTGGGCGTGGGCATCGCTGATGTGGTCTGCGGCCTATACGGGGGTCTCGGCATTCTGGCGGCGTTGCGCCACCGTGATCAAACCGGCCTCGGCCAGCACATTGATGTGTCCCTGGTGGACAGCCAGGTCTCTTGGCTGGTCAACGAAGGCACCAACTATCTGCTCTCCGGCGAAGAACCCAAGCGCCGTGGGAACCCGCATCCCAACATCGTGCCCTATCAGGTGTTTCAGGCGGCTGACGGGCACGTGATTGTGGCGGCGGGCAACGATGGCCAGTACCAGAGGCTCTGCGCCATTGTTGGGCTTGAGGATCTGGCGTCCGATCCCCGCTTTGCCACCAACCCCAAGCGGCTTGAGAACCGGGAGGTGCTGATCCCGCTCCTGGCGGAGAAGATCGCCGCCATGGGCAAGCAGTATCTGGTGGACGCCATGGAAGCCAACAATGTGCCGGGCGGCGCCATCAACACCATCGCGGAAGTGTTTGAGAGCGAGCAGGTGCTTGCCAGGGGCATGAAGATCACCATGCCCCAGCCCAAGGCGCAGAGCGGTGAGGTGGATCTGATCGGCAACCCTGTGAAGTTCAGCCGAACACCGGTCACCTATCGCCACCCACCGCCTCTTTGCGGCGAGCACACCGATGAGGTGTTGCGCGAGGTGCTGGGGGAGGAGTGAGGCGCGGGTTTGGACACGGGGTCTCCGTTTGCGCGTCCTTGCGAAAGCGAGAACCTTCTCAGCCAATGGACAGGCGAGAGCTATGGGCCCTCGCGTGCGCAAGGGCGCGGGGGGGGGCAGCCTACCCCCCACCCTCAATATCCGCCGCAAGCAAATCATAGAGCTCCCCCGTCACCTCCGGCCGGGTGCCGAACCACAGCTCAAAGCCACCCACCGCCTGATGCAGCAACATGTCGAGCCCGTTGGCGGTGGCAAGGCCCTGGGCCTCGGCATCCAACAGCAGCTGCGTCTTGAGCGGCACATAGACAATGTCCGCCACCACACCGTCCCGCGCCATCCCGTCAATGGTGACAGGCAGGGGAGGCTCGCCATGCATGCCGAGTGAGGTGGTGTTCACCAGCAGGTGCGCCCCGTTGAGGAGGCGGTCAACATCGTCCCACCCGGCCGGCTTGATCACATCGCCAAAGCGCTCCTTCAAGGCCTCCGCTTTGGAGAGGGTGCGGTTGACCACATGGATGTCCCTCACACCCCGTTCAATCAGCCCCAAGATCACCGCACGCCCCGCACCGCCCGCACCCAGCACGACGGCGCTTGATGTGCGCGTGTCCCAGCCGGGCGACGCGGTGTCGAGCGAGCCGAGAAAGCCTTCCACATCCGTGTTGGTGGATTTCAGAACCCCGTCCTCAAACCACAGCGTGTTGGCCGCCCCAACGGCCAGTGCCCGGGCATCAGGCGCGCTCAGCTCGAGCGCCATGTCCTTGTGTGGCATGGTGACGTTCGCGCCGGCATAGCCGCGCTCAGAAAGGGTATTGATGAAGTCTGCGAAATCCTCCGGCGCGATCTCTTCTGCGCTGTAGGTGCCCTCAATGCCATATTTGTCCAGCCAAAACCCATGCAGCTTGGGTGAGCGTGAATGCTTGGCCGGATAGCCTATGACGCACGCTTTCAGCGCTCCGCCTGTCATGCAGATTGATCCAGCAGGTTCGCCATGGCCTGCACCGCCAGGGTGTATCCGGCAACGCCCAGACCGCAGATGGTGCCTGTGGCGGCCAGGCTGACGAACGACTTGTGGCGAAACTCTTCACGGGCGTGCGGGTTGGAGATGTGCAGCTCGATCACCGGGCAGCTCACCATCTTCAAGGCATCGAGAATGGCCACTGATGTATGTGTAAAGGCAGCTGGGTTGATGATGATGCCAGCTGCGCTTGAGATGGCGTCCTGGATCCAGCCCACAATCTCCGCTTCGCTGTTGGACTGGTGAAAGGAAATCTCAAACCCGTGCGCGGCCGCCTCGGTGCGGCACATCTCTTCCACTTGGCCCAGGGTGGTGGCGCCATAGATTTCTGGCTCGCGCGTTCCCAGAAGGTTCAGGTTGGGTCCGTTCAGGATCAAAATCGGTTTGCTCATCTCTCGCTCCGGCTGACCAAGGCAGCTTTGTATAGAACGAAGAAGGCTAATTCGCCCAGTGCTTTCACCCTATAGCGCGGTGAGGCCGTCATAGATCAGCTTTGCGGCCAGAACACTCAAAATGACGGAGAGCACCCGGTGAAACTTCACATCGTCCGACTTCAGCAGAACGCGCTTTCCGATCATCGTGCCAACAAAGCCGCTCGCGATCATGGCGATGATCAAGCCGGCATAAGGGGCAAAGTGAAAGCCCAAAAGGCCGAACACCAAGACCTTCACCACATGCTGGGCCACCATGCAGACCGAATGGGTGGCCACATGCTCCAGGCGCCCGAAGCTATAGGTTTTCACCATGGCGGAAATGAAGGAGCCCGTGGCGCCCACGAACATGGTGAGAAAACTGGAGACCGCGCCGGTGATCAGACCGACCATGCGCCCCCGAAAGCCAAGAGGGGGTCCCCAGGCTGTCCAAAGAATGAACGCAGCCAGGGCCAGCTTGAGCACCCCGGTGGGCAACTGCACAACGGTGAGCCCGCCCAGTGCTGCGCCCACCACGCTGCCGGCCAGGAACGGCGCAAACAACGACCACTGTACATGAGAGAGCATGATGGCCACGCGCCCAGCATTGGAGCCGATCTGCACCGCGCCGTGGACGGGGATGATCGCATGTACCGGCATGATCAGCGCCATCACGGCGAGCAGGATGACGCCGCCGCCAAGCCCAAGCGCGGCTGTGACAAACGAGGTTCCGGCACTGATCGCGATCAGTGCAAACGCCCAGAAGGGTTCAATGGCCGGCGGCAAAAAGGCTTCCAACTCCCCTGGTCCTCCCATCAACGTGCTAGAGCCCGCACCCCATGGCCCGATGGGGCCGGAGCGGCAAACTTTGGACGGGGGTGCTAAAGTGTGATTCGGCGATAACTAGGGCAACTTCCGCTCGGACTGAGCGGAAGATGCCCCAGATTATCGTCATAGGCGAGCACCTTATCCCCGATCAGACGAAGCAGTCTGATCGGGGGGTGCTCTAGCATATAGGCAAGGAGATGGGGAGATGGCCAAACCACACGACGCGCGGAGCGCTCACGTGCGCCTCACCGTTGCGGAACATGACCAAGGCCGCGTGGCGACGGTGACGATCGACAATCAGCCCAAGCGCAACGCCATCTCGCCCGATATCGCCCGCGGGCTCGCAGCGACCTTCACCGCGCTCTCACAAGATGACAGGTTGCGGGCGGTTGTGCTCACTAGTGCGGGCGAGCAGGCCTTCTCTGCCGGGGCGGACGTCAACGTCATGAAGCACCTTGATCCGGCCAGCGCCCGCGCCTTCATCACCGGCCTGCACGAGGCCATTGCCGCCGTGCGCCGGTGTCCCGTGCCGGTCATCGGACGCCTGCGCGGATACTGCTTTGGCGGCGCGCTGGAGCTGGCGGCGGGATGCGACATGCGCATCGGTGATGAGAGCGTGGTTGTGGGCATGCCGGAGGTGAAGGTGGGCATCCCGTCGGTGATCGAAGCGGCCCTCTTGCCGGGGCTGGTCGGCTGGGGCAAGGCCCGGGAGATGGTCCTGCTGGGGGGCACTTACAGCGCTGAGGAGAGCCTTGCCATGGGCCTTCTGCAGAAGCTGGTTCCGGCAGCAGAGCTGGACGATGCGGTCAGCGCCTGGGTCAACCAACTGCTTGGCAATGGGCCCCGCGCGGTGCGGATTCAAAAGCGCCTGCTGGCCGACTGGGAACGCCAACGGCTCGATCACGCCATTGCGGCGAGCATCGATCGGTTTGCCGCTGCATTTGAGAGCGATGAGCCCACAACAATGATGCAAGCCGCCCTTGCAGCGCGGAAGCGTTGAGGGCCCCTCACGTCATCTGGCGTGTAAACGAGATACCGTGCGGTGTGTCAGGTGTCTGGATCAGCAAACCCAGACCGGTCTCGCTGTTCTGTTGCGGATCGCTGGCGTGTTCCGTTGCGATCGCGGGGAGAATAGTCACGGCGGCGAGCAGTGCCGCGCCGCCGAGCGCAGTTCCAACCTTTTTCGAGATCATCGGTGTACCTCTCAAACTTCTTATGAAAGTTGTTTTCCTAAGACGCCTG
>JBCDIP010000032.1:0-13052 GCA_038748855.1 Pseudomonadota bacterium | reverse complement strand
GGCACTTAAATCAGTTGATAGAGGCATCTATGTTCGGACGTGCGCTTAGAGTTATGTCGGTACTTGGCGGCACGGCAGCTTTGTTGCTGTCGGGGCCGGCGGTTGAGGCCGCCGACAAGGGCAATCTCACCATCGCCATCAAAAAAATCAAGAATTCCAACGGGCGCATCCTAGTGTGCCTGTTCAGCAAGCCAAGCAAGTTTCCAGAATGCACAGGGAACGCACCCGGCGTGAAGACATTGGCGGCCAAGGCGAAAAAGGGGTCCGTCTTGATCAGCGTGAAGCACGTGCCCGTGGGAACCTATGCCATTTCGGCGGCGCATGATCAGAACGACGATGGGAAGATCGATAAGCACTTGTTGTTTGGCTACCCCACCGAAGGGGCCGGCATGTCCAACTATCCCAAGCCGCTCTTCGGACCGCCGAAGTATGACACAGCCAAGTTTCAGCTCACGAAGGGCACGAAGAAAGTCGATGTGGTGATGCACTACCCCTGACGGGGTCGGCGTTTAACAGTTCAACCGCGAGGTATAGAAGGGCAAACATGAGCAAAATTGTTCTGGGTTTAGCAATGGCGATAGCGCTCATGGCGTTTGGCACCACAGCCTGGATTCTGACCGACCGGCTGATGGAGCCTAAGACCATTGCCGGCGAGGGCACGGTGATCGCGCCCAAAGGCATTGGTGGGCCATTTAAGCTCACCTCAGATGGCGGCAAGCAGGTGACCGAAGCCGAGTTTGCCGGCAAGCACGCTCTGATTTACTTCGGTTACAGCTTTTGTCCGGATGTTTGCCCAACCGGTCTTCAGACCATTGCCGCGGGCCTCGATAAGCTGGGCGATGATGCCAAGAAGGTGGTGCCGGTCTTCATTTCCGTTGACCCGGACCGCGATACGCCCGATCAGCTGGCCCAATATGTGGAACTCTTCCACCCCGACATGGTGGGCCTGACCGGCAGCGCTGACGATATCAAAGACGTGGCCAAGAAATTCCGTGTCTACTACGCCCTGCATAAGGACAAGGACCCGGACAACTACCCGGTAGACCACTCCGCGTTCACCTACCTTATGGGCCCAGACTGGAAAATCGTGGCCGTATTTCGCCATGACGTCACGACAGACAACATCGCGAATGCTCTAAAACAGGTTCTGTAAGGGGCGTTGAAGCCTTGAACCTCATCACGCGGGATCATATAGTTGTATTGTGCAACTAAATGATCCCCCAGTGACCCCGATTGTCGACCGCGTGCGGTCTGGATCGCGCCGCCTCGTCCGAGAGTTGGGCTTTATGGGCCAGGCGCTTGCCGGAACAGACCTTCACGCCTCTGCAGTCCATGCCCTTATCGAGATCGGTGCAGCCAAGCCGCTCACCGCCAAGCAACTGGCTGATGTGCTGCTTTTGGAGAAATCCACCATTAGCCGCTTGCTTAAGGGTCTTAAGAACCGCGGTCTGATCGATGAATTGCCCTCTGACGCCGATGGTCGAGCTAAAGACTTGCAGCTTACGATCAAAGGCAAACAAACGCTGGAAGCCATTGTTGCGCACGCGGAACCTCAGGTGTCGGACGCCTTGGCGCGCCTCGGTGAAGGTCAGCAGCACCAAGTGGCAGATGCGCTGGAGGCTTATGCCGATGCCCTCAGCCAGTGCCGGTCCGGTGCGTCCTCTCCGGCACGCAACACGTCCGTCCAGATCAAGGCCGGTTATGCGCCTGGCCTGATTGGTGAGATAGCAGGCCTCCACGGCACCTATTATGCCAGCGAAACCGGCTTTGACGTGGCCTTCGAAGCCACAGTTGCGAAGGGTTTATCGGAGTTCGCCCCGCGCTTGGGCACGAAGGTCAATCAGATTTGGCATGCCCGGCGGGATGGGGTGTTTATGGGTTCAATCGCCATTGATGGGGAGGATTTGGGCGGCGCGACTGCTCATCTTCGGTGGTTCATCGTGTCAGATGCATTGCGCGGAACCGGCACGGGCCGGGCGATGCTGACTGAGGCACTGGCCTTTTGTGACCGGCAGGCGTTCACCGAAACACATCTGTGGACATTTCAGGGGCTCGATGCTGCGCGCTATCTCTATGAGGCCAACGGCTTCACATTGGCAGAAGAGTATTGGGGCGATCAGTGGGGCAAAAAGGTGCGCGAACAGCGTTTCGTGCGCCCCTTAGGTGGACGGCAGTGAGCGCAGGCGCATCATGGCCACAATGCCGAACGCCGGCCCCAGCGCCATGAGCGACAGCACCACAGGCCAGCCCAGAGCCGAGGCCAGAACCGGCGTGATCTGCACGGTAACAAAGGTCAGCGCAAACCCAAGTGCGGTCTGAAAGGTCATCAAGCTGCCCGCTTGCTCAGGCGGTGATGCATCTGCCACGAGAGCAGAGAACTGAGCGGAATCGGGCACCACGCCGGCTCCCCAGATCAGCACGATCACGAAGGTCAGCCAGGCAGGTCCCCCAAAGGTTGCCGCAGTGGCCAAAGCTGCCAGACCGCTCACCACCATGGCGGCAATCGCGATGTCTGCCTTTCCGATGCGGTCTGCCACCAGCCCGGCCGCCGCGCAGGCAATCCCGCCGGCGCTGATCGCCGCGAACGCCGTGACTTTGGAGAGCCAATCTGCGTCTTGGGGGCCCAGAGTGGCGCTGTATGAGGCGGCACTCGCCACCGCGATCCAAGCCCACATGGCATAGAGCTCCCACATGTGGCCAAGATAGCCCGCATAAGCCAGCCGGATGCGCCGGTTCGTCCAGGCCTGGCTGATCACCTTGGGGTCAAACTTTGGGGCAACGCCGTGAAACGGACCAAGGCCGGTAAAGAGGCACAGCAGCCCGCCCACGCTTGCCGCCAAGGAGGCCCCGGCCACGGTGAGGCGCCAGTCGGTCCCGCCCAGGAGGGCAAACAAGTGAGGTGCTGCTGAACCTAAGGTCAGGGCCGCCACCAACAGACCCACGAGGAAGCCGCGGTCGGTCTGGCCCCAGCCCACGGCGATTTTCATGCCCACAGGGTAGATGCCTGCCATGAGTGCTCCGGTGACAAAGCGTGCGCCAATGGCAACAGCGCTCCCAGGCTCAGTGATCAGCAGCACAGCGTTCACAAGGCCTGCGCAGACGGCGGAGGCGGCAAACACCTTGCGCGGATCAAACCGGTCGGCCACGCCGAATATGGCTGATGCCAGTGCCCCCACCACAAAGCCGGCCTGCACACTGCTCGACAAGGCCGCTTGGCGAAACGGCGAGAGCGCAGCTTCCCGGATCATATCGGGCAGGATGGCTGCCGAGACGAACCATAAAGACAGGGCCGCCACCTCAGCAATCAGCAGAAGTGCGATGGAGCGAACCTTCATGGCGTCCGGGAGGCAGAAAAAGCGGATCTCAAAGCGACCGGCACCAGGCAACCATGGTCACCACCGCCTCATGAAGCCCGCCGAAGGCTTGTGCGACAAGAGCGTTGAAGGACGGTGAGAGGAAGAAGCCGGCGGCGAACAAAACGAAGAAGCTGGTTATGAAGACAATCGGGAGCCGCTGCAGATTCTGCAGCTCCTGATCTTTCTCCGGCTCGCTCACGCTCATCTGAATCTCTCACGCTTTGGCATCGGCCGGAGTATAGGTGACCTGCCAAAGAAGCTCAATTCTCATCGGCGTGAGCTATACATCCGAAAAGTCATCCGCTCCCAGCGAGCTGTATTGGAAGTAGCCGTTACTGGTGAGCGTCTCGCCTCTGCCAAAGCCTGGCTGCACGCCGTCTTCGGGCAACCAGGTGCCGGTGGAAAACACATTGGGGTTCTCCGTCTCAAACACCAATGTGTCGATGCTGATCTTGTCGACGATGAGATTGTAATCGATCCCGTTTGCCGGATCATACACATCGTTGACGAAGGCAACCCGGACCTGATCGGCGGTGATGATCTCATCGCTTTGGAAGACAAACGTATCGCCCAACACCGGGATATCCTCAAAACGTGCCTTAAGGGCACCATTGATGAAGAGCTCCATAATCTCGGCACCTTCAGCGCCGGCAGCGAAGATTTCGATGACCGACCCATCGGGGGGAGGCGCTTCTTGGTATTGGAAGTACCCGTTGCTGTTGAGGGTATCGCCTCTACCGAACCCCGGCTCAGTGCCATCCCCTGGAAGCCATGTACCGGTGGAGAATACACTGGGATCATCAGTTTGGAACAGCCGGTCGTCAATGGTGATGCGCTCCACGAACAGATTGTAATCAATGCCATTGGTCGGGTCGTAAACATCGTTGGTGAACTGAACGCGCACTTGATCGGCAAGAACAGTCATATCCGCTTGATAGGTATATGTGGTGAGCGCATCGGCAACGTTTTCGAATGTGGCGACCACGGCACCATCAATCAGAAGTTCCATGATCTCAAAGCCGGTGGCGCCTGCTGCATCGATTGTGAGGATGGAGCCTAGCTCGGCTGCTTGGCCGTAGGCGAAAAAGCCATCGGTGTGGAGCACGTTGCCACGGCCGAACCCTGGAACTACACCATCCAGAAGCTGCCAAGAGCCGGTGGAGAAAACAGATGGATCATCGGTGAGATAGGCCGTCCCGTCTATCGTGACGCTCTCAATGGTGACATTGCGGTCTACGCCGGTGTTTGGGTCATAAAGGTCATTGGTGAACGCGACTTTCACCCGGTCTGCGGTGATGCCCGCCTCGTCGGATTGATAGTTAAGGGTTTCGCCGGCTATAGCGACGTCGTCGAACGTGGCCACGACCTCGTCATCAATCAGAAGGGCGATGCTCTCTTCGCCGGACTGTCCTGATGCTCGTATCTGAATGGAACTCCCGAGCCCCGCACCGGGCGCCGCGACGGTCACGGCGTAAGTTGCCACGGCTTCGCGCCCATCTGGATCGCGCACGACATATTCAACGGAAGTGGTTGCGCTCGCCCCCGGCGCGAGCGCGTCAAAATCTCCATTGGGATCAAAACTGGCTGTGCCGTCGGAGGCGATCGTGAACTGCCCACCGTCACTGCCTGTCACGGCCGCGCCCACATTGGCAGCTGAGCTTGAAACCGCTGACACCACCAAATCCGCGCTTGAGCCGTCCGGATCGATATCGTTGACTAACACGTTGAGGGAGGGGGCCGGGGTCGAGGGATCTGTGGCCCCGACGTCGTCCGTTGCAATTGGCGCCAGCTCGTCTGCCGGTCCACCAGTGATCAGCAGCCGTCCGATCTCGCCGGCCACGATGTCCACGTAATACACGTAGCCATCAGGGCCTTGCTCGAAATGGACCGGACCGAACTCGCCTGACCTGTTGTAGAGAAATGACACGTCCCGCCGATCGTTGGTGTCGATGGTGAAGATCTCGCCCTGGGAAAAGTCGGCAAAGAAATAGTCATTCTGGAATAGGGCCGGATACTTGTCGCCGGTATACACCACACCGCCGCCCGTGATGCTCTGGATTTGATAGCCAGGGTCAGCGCTGTTGTGCGAGTAGCCGCGGTAGGCTGCTGTAACGCTAATGGTGCCAGCCGCTACATCTGCATAGAAGGCCTGGGCTTCGGGGAGCTGGCTGTAGCCTGGAGCCTCCACCAAAGTGCCGTTGTCGCCGCCCTCATAGAACGGCCAGCCAAAGTTCGCGCCGGGCCCGCCGGAGTTGATCTCCTCGTAGGAATCCCATCCGGTCTCCGTGATAAAAAGGTTGCCATTCTCATCGAAAGCCATGGAGAAGGGGTTGCGCAGCCCAAGCTGATAAACCTTTGCGGCATTTGAGGCCAAACTGTCGGCCTGATCGGCAAAGGGGTTGTCGGGCAGGCCAAGCCCGGTATCGGGATCCACGCGAAGGATCTTGCCTGACAGGCTGTTAATGTCCTGCACGCTGAGGGCCCGTGGGTCGGCAAAGTTGAACGACGTGCCATCCCCGGTGGAAATGTAAAGCGCACCGTCGGGCCCGAAGGCCAGGGCGCCGCCGGCATGGGAGCGCGAATCCACCTTCAGGTAATCATCGATGTATTCCCCGGTGTCCGGATCAACGCCCGATTCCGGCTGGTCAAAGTCGGTGGTGCTGTCCACAGCTCCATCGCCGCTGATATCGGTGAGCAACTGCCCTGCCGCACCCACTATGATCTGCGCGCTGCCGTCCACAGCGGTCTGGTAGTCATTGTCCGCATCGGCGGTGAACCGGACCACGTGACAGAACCGGTTGCCGGCGCCGTTCGGGCCGTCATTACCCGTGTTGCCGATGGTGTCCGGCGGGTCGACCACATAAAAGGCATAAATGTAGGGCTCCGCCGGGAAGTCGGGATGGACCACGATGTCCAGCAGACCGCGGTCCGCATCGTTCGCCACCTGAGCGGTGAGATCAATGAACTCTGAGACAACTTCGCCGGACGCGGTATCCACAAGCTTGATGCGGCCGCTTTTCTCAGCCACGTAAGCCCACAGGCTGGCGTCCGGGGCTGCAGGCACATCAATGAACTGAATATCTATCGGGTTGGACAGCCCGGAAACGGCGATCTCTTCTGCAACGTCATAGACCGGCGTGAGCGGAGGTTCCGGCGGTTCGGTCGCTGGCGTCTCGTCATCAAGGATGACCACCCGGGCCGTTCTGGGCGCCTGCAGCGTTCCGCTGTCGATGTTGATGATGGAGACAACCAAGGTTTCAGAGGGCTCGCCGACAAAGTCATCCAGGATGTCGACCGTGATCCACGCCCGGTCCACGTCCACTGGAATGATGATGGTGCCGGTGAGCTCTTCAAAGTCCTCACCCGGCGTTGCATCCAAGCCGGTAATACCGAAGGTCACGGTCACGGGAGCGCTCAGATCACCTGTGCGCACCACGGGCACAAGGATTTCGCCGTCAGCTTCGCCAACGCTGAGCTCGCTGGCTTCCAAAAAGACAAACCCAGACATGCCGTGCCCCTTCCCAGATCAAGCATCGGCGTTGCATGGTCAGGTGCCGCAGACAAACACACACAACTCACTTGAGAGTTTTTCTCAGCCTCTAAGGGCACCATAACAGCAGTGACCGCCGGCGGGAATGAGGCATTTGTGACGAAACGAATTGCCGCGGCATTGGATTGGCAAATCTCCTTCAAACCCGTTAGAACTGCGCCAAGTCGATTTTGAGCAGTACATCCCTTTCTTATGTTGAATGCCGAAAAACTAGACCGCGTGATGGATCGCTTTGATGCGGTTCAGCAGGAACTTGCCTCCGGCGTTGAGGGAGATGACTTCATCGCCCTGTCCAAGGAGTATGCGGAAATCTCACCGATTGCCGAGAAGATCCAGGCTTTGCGTGATGCCATCGGCGAGCTTGAAGGCTTGGATGAGATGCTGGCTGACGGCGACACAGATGCTGAAATGCGCGAGATGGCGGAGGCGGAGAAGGAAGAGCTGAGCCAGAAAGTCGAAGGGCTTGAGCGGGAAGTAGAGGTGCTCCTGCTCCCCAAAGATGCAGCGGACGAAAAGAACGCCATATTGGAGGTGCGTGCCGGCACGGGCGGCGATGAAGCTGCACTCTTTGCCGGCGATCTCTTCCGCATGTATCAGCGGTTTGCGGAAGGCCAGGGCTGGCGCTTTGAGGTGGTGGAAGCGACCGATGCCGATCACGGCGGCTACAAAGAGGCGGTGGCAAACATCTCCGGCAAGGGCGTCTTTGCCCGTCTAAAGTTTGAGTCAGGCGTGCACCGGGTCCAGCGGGTTCCAGAGACGGAGAGCCAAGGACGCATCCATACCTCTGCGGCCACGGTTGCCGTGTTGCCGGAGGTGGAAGAGGTCGACATCGAAGTCAAACAAGAGGACATCCGGATCGACACCATGCGCGCATCGGGCGCCGGCGGTCAGCATGTGAACACCACGGACAGTGCCGTTCGGCTCACACACATTCCCTCGGGCATTGTGGTCGTGCGTTCTGAGAAGTCGCAACACCAGAACCGGGCCCAGGCCATGAAGGAATTGCGTGCGCGTCTTTACGAGATGGAGCGCGAGAAGGCAGAAACCGCCCGGGCCGAAGACCGCAAGGGCCAGATCGGGTCCGGCGACAGGTCCGAACGCATTCGCACTTACAACTACCCGCAAGGCCGGGTCACCGATCACCGCATCAACCTCACCCTCTATAAGCTGCCGCAGATCATGGCAGGTGAGGGGCTTGATGAGGTCGTTCAAGCGCTGACCAATGAACACCAAGCGGCCCTGTTGGCGGCCGACGAAGGCATTGTTTGAGCCCGCGCCAAATCCGGCCACAGGTGCCGGCGCCTGGCTTCGATCAGCCCGCGACAGGCTGGAGGCGGTCGGGATAGAAACCGCCTCGCTGGATGCCAGAATGCTGCTGCTGGACGGCCTGCAGCTGCCCCACAGTGTGATCGTGGCCGACCCAAATCTGGCCCTCAATCCAGAAGAGATCACCCAGCTGGAAACCATGCTCGAGCGCCGCCTGAAACGCGAGCCAGTGTCTCGCATTCTGGGATGGCGGGAGTTTTACGGGCGCAAGTTCCAGATCACTCCACACGTGCTCGATCCACGTCACGACACCGAAATTCTGGTGCAGACGGCTCTGGACCGGATAGACGCGCAGTTCGGCCCCGATCATCCCTGTCGCTTTCTCGATGTGGGCACAGGCTCAGGGTGTATTGCGGTCAGCTTACTGTCAGAGCGGCCCGCATGGCGTGGTACGGCAACGGATCTTTCGTTTGAAGCTCTGGTGACCGCCCGCCAGAATGCCGAGACACACAAGGTGATTGGCCGACTGGATCTTGTAGAAACCAGTTGGGCAGACAAAATTGCAGGACCGTTAGATTTGATCGTGTCCAACCCGCCCTATATTCCAGAGGCAGAGATAAACGATCTGATGCCGGAGGTGCGCGAGCATGATCCGCACTTGGCGCTCGCGGGCGGGGGCGATGGGCTTCAGGCCTATCGTCAACTCTTTGCAGCCGCACGTGGGCTCTTTGCAGACGGCGGCGTGCTGATCGTGGAAATTGGAGAAAGCCAGGCAGAAAGCGTGCGCGCCGCCGCTGTTGACGCGGGCCTCCTTTCAGCGCCGGATCAATGTGATGTGGTAACCGATCTTGCCGGACACGATCGGGTCATTGTTCTGCCGGTAGCGGGTCAGAAGGCATAGAAAGTCCATGCTTTTCAGGGAAAGTGCAAAGGCAAAAAAAGGCACTTGGAAAATCTGCAGCAAAAGGGTAGTTTACGTCATCGATATTGATCGCTCGGCGGTCAGGGCTGAGGCCCGACCTCTTGGAAGCGACACCGAAAGATCCGAAGAACCGATCTGTTGACATATGGTCTGTTTGTGCGCGCGAAAGCGCAGATCATCTGAGGATTTTTGGTTTGATCAAGGCAATGAAACGGCTGGAGTTGATACGCCGGGGATAATGCATCTTACGTGTTGACGTGAAATGCTGATTAGGGGAACGACTTCTTCTTAAAGCCCTTTGGGCATCCGGATAGGCGCGGCTTGCCGGCCGTCTTTTCAAGTTTGGTTTAACATAGCTACTGGACAAAATTGATTATGAGACAGGGGCAGAAGAACAACAGATCTCGCGGACGGGGCCGGCGGCCACAAAATCCGGTGAACCGGATTTTTGAGAGCAACGGACCCGATGTAAAGATCCGCGGGAACGCCTCTCATGTTGCTGAAAAGTACAATCAGCTGGCCCGCGACGCACTGGTATCCGGCAACACGGTGACCGCTGAAAACTACTTCCAGCACGCTGAGCACTATCAGCGCATTTTGGCCGCCGCTCAGGCCTACAACCAGCAGCAACAACAAAACAATGCGCAAGAGCGGGCCAACGGCGCCGACGAGAACGCTGCATCGGAAAGCCAATCCGATGAACAGCCTCGCGAAGACAACCGTGGCCGCCGTCAGCGGCGCAATGACAACCGCGGCGAAGCACATGCCAAGGCAGAAAGCCAAGAGAAGGCTGAAAGCCAAGAGCCCGCGTCTGCAGAAGCGGAAGGGACCGGTAACGGCGCTGCCGAACAGCCTGCTGCTGAAGCACCAGCAGAGCCTGTTGCCGCCCTGGAGCCCGCGCCTGAAGCTGAGGCAAGCTCAGAAGCTGCTGCCGATGAGGCACCGGTTGAAGAAAAGAAAAAGCCAAGACGGTCAAAGCCGCGTAAGAGCGCAGCTGATGACGGCGAACTGGCCGCAACCGGTTAATCGATAACAGACACCGTGTCTCCAACGGCGATTTTGGCGTCCGCGGCCACGCGCGCGTAGATGCCACAATCTTCGTGGCCGAAGCCCACATCCAATGTTCTGGGAAGGCTCATGTCACGAGCGCCCGTCTCCGGGTCTACGTTAATCGCGGCGCACCGGGTAATGCGTTCGGTGACCTCTAGCACCGGCGCCCCACCAATGGACAACGTGCGATCCAGCCAATTGAACTCTTCCCAGGGCTCAAGCCCCTCCAGATAAATGTTGCCGCGAAAACGCATGGGATGAACGGGCTTGCGGGCCACACGCTCAACATCCTTCACCGACGCAACGTTGATGATCGATACCCATTTCATGGGCACGTCTGAAAAGGAATGTCCCTCAGCGGAGACAATCTTGGGCACCGCACCGCGCAAACTGTCCTTGGCGTATGCAGCAAAGAACTGTTCCAGCAATTGGCATCCGAGCTTGTCGGCCAGACATCCGCGCGCTACCTGCTTGCCGTCTCTGAAAACGGTGAGCACTTGGCTCTCCCCGTCAAAACTGGTGTCTAGCGCAGCCAACTTCTCATCCCGCATGAGCATCAGGAAGTTAGCCTTGGGCAGAAAGCTTGGATTGGCCGGATCAAATTTGCGGCTCCCCGCCTCAATCGCCCAGGCTCTGTCAAAGGGAAGACACGCACCGGCTGTAAGAGTGATCTCATCGTGCTTGGCCCCTGAAAGGCCTTTCACGGGGTAACTGTATATCTCTGAGATGGTCGTATCGGTCATTGGGCAGGCCTTGAGATTCGATGCTGAAATCACCATATCGTAATCAACGTCGAACGGCACCGGGGCAGGATGCCTCTGTTTTGGTCCAGGGCCGGTGTCACCAAAAATGTCAGCCTTCGTAAGGCGCAAAAGATCGCGGTGCCGATGAGCGGGTCGCGGCAATTGCGTGCCAGGAGAGTAATAATGGACTTTGAAAAGTACACTGAGCGTGCCCGCGGTTTCATCCAATCTGCCCAGCAGTTGGCTTTGCGCGAAGGGCATCAGCAGTTTTCCCCCAATCACATTCTGAAGGTTCTTCTCGATGATGAAGAAGGGCTTGGTGCAGGCCTGATTTCTGCCGCAGGCGGGGATGCGAAGATGGCCCATGCCGCCGTTGAAGCTGATCTCGCCAAACTGCCGAAGGTTGAGGGAGCAGGCGCTGGTCAGCTGTACATCGCGCCCGAAACAGCCAGGGTTTTCGATGCCGCGCAGAAGATGGCCACCAAGGCAGGGGACAGTTACGTCACGGCCGAACGCCTGCTCCAGGCGCTGAGCGTGGAAAAATCAGATGCGGCCAATGCATTGAAAGCAGCTGGCGTCACGCCCGCCGGGCTCAACCAAGCAATCAATGACCTGCGCAAAGGACGCACCGCGGACAATGCGTCTGCGGAGAGCGCCTATGATGCCCTCAAAAAATATGCACGTGACCTCACCGAAGTGGCCCGTGAGGGCAAGCTTGATCCGGTGATCGGACGGGATGAAGAGATCCGCCGGTGCATGCAGGTGCTTTCCCGGCGCACGAAGAACAATCCGGTCCTCATTGGGGAACCTGGTGTTGGTAAAACCGCCATTGCGGAAGGCCTCTCCTTGCGCATCGTAAATGGCGATGTTCCTGAAAGCCTGAAAGACAAATCGCTGCTCGCCTTAGACATGGGTGCCCTGATCGCCGGTGCCAAATATCGCGGCGAGTTCGAGGAACGCTTGAAAGCCGTGCTTTCCGAGATCGAGGCAGGCGCCGGACAGTACATTCTCTTCATTGACGAGATGCATACCTTGATTGGAGCCGGTAAGGCGGAAGGCGCGATGGATGCCTCCAACCTCTTGAAACCGGCACTGGCGCGCGGCGAGCTGCATTGCATTGGCGCAACGACCCTGGATGAGTACCCAAGCACGTGGAAAAAGATGCAGCGCTCGCGCGCCGGTTCCAGACCGTGTTCGTTGCCGAGCCAACGGTAGAAGATACCGTCTCCATTCTGCGCGGCTTGAAAGAAAAATATGAGCTGCACCATGGCGTCAGAATCACGGACAGTGCCCTGGTGTCGGCGGCCAACCTATCAAACCGATACATTACGGACCGTTTCCTGCCGGACAAGGCAATCGATCTTATGGACGAAGCGGCGTCTCGCCTTCGCATGCAGGTGGATTCCAAGCCTGAAGAGCTCGATGAACTCGACCGCCGCATCCTCCAGCTGCAGATTGAACGCGAGGCGTTGAAGAAAGAGACCGACAAAGCCTCCAAGGACCGCCTGGAAGCGCTTGAAAAAGATCTTGCAGACCTGGAAGAAAAAGCCTCTGCGCTGACAGCGCGTTGGCAGGCTGAAAAGCAAAAGCTCAACGAAGCCCAAAAGGTGAAGGAAGAGCTGGATGCTGCACGTTCCGAAGTGGAGAATGCTCAGAGGATCGGCGATCTTGGTCGCGCCGGCGAGTTGGCTTACGGCACCATTCCGGAGTTGGAGAAAAAGCTCCAAGAGACCGAAGCTGTCTGTAAGCCGGCCAATGTGCTTATGGAGGAAGAGGTCACCACCAATCACGTCGCACAGATCGTGTCACGTTGGACCGGTGTTCCCGTGGACAAGATGCTGGAAGGCGAGCGGGAAAAGCTCCTGCGTATGGAGGAGGCTCTGGCCAAGCGGGTCGTGGGACAGACCGAAGCCTTGCACGCGGTCTCCAACGCCGTGCGCCGCGCGCGTGCAGGCCTCCAGGATCCCGCTCGTCCCATTGGGTCCTTCCTGTTCTTAGGCCCAACGGGCGTTGGCAAGACCGAATTGGTGAAAGCTTTGGCTGGGTTCCTGTTTGATGATGATCAAGCCATCATCCGTCTTGATATGTCGGAGTACATGGAAAAGCACGCCGTCGCGCGCCTCATCGGCGCCCCTCCGGGCTATGTGGGGTATGAAGAGGGCGGC
>JBCDIP010000031.1:0-13228 GCA_038748855.1 Pseudomonadota bacterium | reverse complement strand
CCTCGCGGGATTACCTTCGCAATTGACCACTCCGTGCTTTTCCTCTGCGCGTCCGACAGCGATACGGTTCAGGTCATCGACCCTGAGAGCGGCAAGGTTCTGCACGAACTACCGTCCGGCGAGGATCCTGAGCAGTTTGTGCTCCATCCCGACAACAAGCATCTCTATATCGCCAATGAGGACGATGCGATTACCACCGTGGTGGATGTGGAAAGCCGCAAGGTGATCGCCCAGATCGACGTGGGCATTGAGCCGGAAGGTATGGCCGTATCGCCGGACGGCAAGACAGTGATCACCACGTCAGAGACTACCAACATGGCTCATTGGATCGATACCTCAAAGCAGGAGATCTTTGCCAACACACTGGTGGATCAGCGCCCTCGGCACGCAGAGTTCACTCTTGATGGCAAAGAACTCTGGGTTAGCGCAGAAATCGGCGGCACAATCAGCGTGTTCGATACGGCCACGCAGACCGAAAAGGCTAAGATCAACTTCGAAGTGCAAGGCATGCATCCCGACCGGGTGCAGCCGGTCGGCTTTGAAATGACCAAGGACGGAAAGTACGTGTTCGTCGCGCTTGGCCCTTCGAACCATATCGCTGTTGTCGACAGGAAAACCTACAAGCCCATCAAATACATACTTGTCGGTCGCCGGGTTTGGCACATGACCTTCGACCGGGATGAGAAGCTGCTCTTCACCACGAACGGCGTCTCCGGTGATGTGACCGTGATCGACGTAGAAAACCTCAAAGCCATAAAGTCCATCAAAGTTGGGCGCTTCCCCTGGGGTGCGGCCTGGCGTCCAACAAACTGAAACAAGAACCAGAAAAGGGAACACCAAGATGATCAAGAAACTGCTTTTCGCTTCAGTGATGGTGTGTGGGTTTGCGCTGGCACCGTTTGGCCCGGCAATCGCTGATGACGATGACCAGCCAAAGTTTGGAGCAGCAGGGCTTCTGTCTAATAAGAACCGTGGCGAAATTCCTGAGCTCACCCTTTCTGCAGGCATGCCATTGTTGGAAGGCGGCAAGATTGAGCTCAAATCGGGAACCTACTATGAGCTGGAGATCGAAGCTGACGGCAGCCAAGAGCTGGCGCTGGTTGGATCCGGCTTTTTCCGCGCCATCTGGGTCGACGAGATCGTCATTGAAGGCATCGAAATCCGCCCGCTCGGCGTTGATAGCCTGGAATTCGACGAAGCCGGCAAGGCGGAAATCAGTTTCCTGGCCATCAAGCCGGGGACATACACCCTCGGTGTTCCAGGAAGCGACCTACAAAAGGTGACAATCAAGATCAAATGATCGGAGACGGTCTGTAAGCGCCTCAATAAAGAGGGGCGTACTTCCAGTTGTCCGCGTCCGGGGTGACCTCGTCGAGATCGTAGTTCGCCCCTTGCAGGCGTTTTGCAACCGCCAGCCCATCCTTTGCGGCCTCGTCTACATAACGCCGGCCCAAAGCCTCGTTCTTCTCAATGCCATGGCCGCGGATCAGATTAAGGCCATGGTTGAACTTCCCGACCGGGTCGCCGGCTTCCGCAGCGCGTCGATCCCATTCTGCGGACGCATCCGGGTTGTAGTCCCCGCCCAATCCGTTGTTCTCAAGATAGCTCATCCAGGTCATCGCTTTGGTGTAACCCGCTTCGGCACAGCGCCGCGCAAACTGCCTTGAGAGCACGTGATTGTCATTCTTGGTGACGTTGATCCCCAGAGAACAGGTGACGGAGTCGGTGACGCCCATTTCTATCTTGCGTCTTAACATTTCGCGCCCGGTGTCTTGGGGATTGAGAACTCCGAACTCATCCTCAGAGGTGACCGGCGTGTCAGCGTGAGCAATGCCCACCAAAAGAACAAACACCAGAGAGACTGCTAGTTTTCTCATGATCCCAATCTCCGTTGGCCAACAGTAACACTGATCCTAAAAGGTGTCACCGAGACAAGAGTGAGGCCATCGGCGCGGCTCTTGGCGTTTCACGAATATGAGAGATAAGGCGGCTCTCAGAACAAATACTTTGACAGCTAAGCCCCCAGATCTTAGATTTGCTGATATTGAACGAACTGGAGTGAAGGCCATGAAAACCTGGACCAAACCCGTTACGACGAGCGTGGAAGCTGGCTTCGAGATTTCTCGTTACCTGCCTGCAGAACTGGGCGCTTGCAAGCGTTAGAAGCTTGAATTTTGGGGCCTCGCGAGGCTCCGTTGTTAGCGGACACTTGATTCGCTTGGACCCGGCTTGAGGTCGCAGTGCTGTTCGTGCACTCCGTCCTGTTGTCGGGTTCTGTGCTTTTGGCCCCTGAAGAAGGTCCATTCACCGGTTGAGGCGTAACACATGCTCAGTCCAGATGAGCTGGAACAAAAACTGCGGACGGTTGGCGAAGAGCGCTACCATATCCACCACCCCTTCCATAAACTGATGAACGCCGGAGAGCTCACCAAGGCGCAAATGCAGGCCTGGGCGCTCAATCGATATTGCTATCAGGCCGTGATCCCCAAAAAAGATGCCATCATCCTCAGTAAGGCTGACGATCCGGCTTTCCGACGGGAGTGGCGCAAGCGGATCATTGACCATGACGGCGAAGACGCTGCGCCGGGTGGCATGGCAAAATGGATACATCTGGCCACCAGCTTGGGTCTCGATGCTGACGTGGTCGCCTCCAAAAAGCTTGCCCTGCCCGCCACCAGGTTTGCCGTAAACGCCTATGTGGAGCTTGTGCGTGATGAGCCCTTGATGATCGGGGTTGCCTCCTCGCTTACCGAGCTGTTCTCGCCCGTGGCCATTGGCGAGAGGGTGCCGGCGATGCTGAAGCGCTATGATTACATCACCGAAGACACGCTCGCCTACTTCAAGCCGCGCCTCCATCAGGCGCCGCGCGATGCGGACTTTGCTCTTGCGCTGGTGAAGGACTGGGCAACGAGCGAGGAGCGCCAGGAGGCCGCGGTTCAGGCCTTGCTGACCAAGTGTGACATCCTCTGGGCCCAGCTTGATGCACTTTACCACGCCTATGTGAGCCCGGGGCACATTCCACCAGGCGCATTCCGGCCGACTGTTGAAGACTAGAGGCCGCCATGCAAACCCGTGTTCAGTTGCGCTCTGACTCTCAACCGGCCCTGCCCGCTCACGTGCGATTGCAGTTTGATGAGCTGAGAGGAAAATGGGTGGTGCTGGCGCCCGAACGGGTTCTGTGGCCAGATGATGTGAGCGTCGATATCATCAAGCTGTGCGACGGCTCGCGCACCCTTGATCAGATCGTCGACAAATTGGCGGACGACTATGGCGCCCCCCGTGCAGAAATCAGCGCTGATGTGAGTGAGTTTCTGCAAGGCTGGGCTGACCAGCGTCTGTTGAACGCAGGGCCTTGATCTGATGGCAGCGCCCGGCCCTCCCATAGGCATTCTGGCCGAACTGACCCATCGCTGTCCGTTGCAGTGTCCTTACTGCTCCAACCCGGTGGCCCTGCTGAAGGCCAACACGGAACTCTCCACACAGACCTGGGTCGATGTGTTCAGCCAGGCAGCCGATCTGGGGGTGCTGCAGGTCCATATGTCCGGGGGCGAGCCGACCTTGCGCCGCGACCTGGAGGTCCTCGTCCGCACGCTCTCAGAGCGGCGCGTCTATACAAACCTCATCACCGCGGGCATCAATCTTTCGCTTGAGCGGCTGAGCGCACTGAAGGAGGCCGGGCTCGATCATGTTCAGCTCTCTGTCCAAGGTACGACGGCTGAAGTGACCGAACTGATCGGCAAGCACAAGAACGGTTTTGCCCATAAGATGCAAACCGCAGAGCATGTGCGGGCCCTCGGGCTGCCGCTCACAGTCAATGCTCCCATCCATCGGCATAACATCCACCAGGTGGCCGACTTTGTTGAGCTGGCTCTCTCACTCGATGCGGACCGCTTGGAGATTGCCAACGTGCAGTATTACGGCTGGGCGTACCTTAATCGCTCAGCCCTCCTGCCGGCGCTGGAGGATGTGGAGCGCCAGGTACAGATAGTTGAAGACGCCAGGGAGCGGCTGAAGGGTGTGCTCAATATCGATTTCGTTACGCCGGATTATTACGCCGATTACCCTAAGCCCTGCATGGGCGGATGGGCGCAGGATGCGTTTGTAATCGTGCCAGACGGTAAGGTCCTGCCCTGTCACGCAGCGCAAACCATAACCGGTCTGGAGTTTGACAGCGTGGTTGAGAAGCCTTTGGCAGAAATTTGGGCGACGTCTGAGGCCTTTGAGAAGTATCGGGGCTTTGAGTGGATGGCGGAGCCTTGCAAAAGCTGTGTGCGCCGGGAGCTGGACCGTGGCGGGTGCCGCTGCCAGGCCTTCGCGGTCACCGGCGATGCGGCCCAAACCGATCCGGCCTGCATCCTCTCACCGCATCACGACAAGCTGCGCAACGTGGCCGAAACCGCCTCAGCCGACACACCGGAAGCTTTCTCCTACCGGAGAATTTGACGGAAGCCCCTGGCCCTATTGAAGGTCTATGGCCATGCCGTCATAGGCGATTTCCCAGCCTGCGGCAGCGGCCTCGGTACGCTCAGACGAGTTCTCCATGAGCACACGATTGGAGTTGTTGATGTGGATGAACACCTTGCGTTCAACCCCAAGCGGGGCAAAGGCCGCCATGGAGCCGCGTTCGCCGCTCATGCTCATATGGCCCATGCGCTGACCGGTCTTGGCCCCCAGCTTGCCGGACACCATTTCTGAATCAAACCACACGGTCCCATCAAACATCACCAGTGAGGCGCCCGTGAGCCGTTCTGCCAGCGGCGTTGTCATCATGGCACAGCCTGGAATGTAAAAGAACGAAGCCCCGCTCTTGCCGGAGAAGATTTTCAGCCCGATGGTGTTCTCGGTCTCCTCGCCAATCTTCAGGCTGTCTTCTTCTGCCAGCATGCGCTCTTCGTTGAAGAGCGCAACCTTGCCCGGCACCAGAAAGGGCTCCACAATCAACCCCTCCCCCACTTCAGTCACCTTGTGGTCCGCCAGCGCATGGCGAGAGACAAACTGCGGGTCGAGCACGTTGAATATTGGGTTCTCGGAAATAACCTCCAGAACCGTTTCCGTTGCAAACACGTCAAACGCCTGCTTTTCGCGCAAGATCAACAGCCCGCTGAGATGGTCCACGTCTGCATTGGTCAAAACCACGCTCTGAATGGGCGTGTGCCGATAGTGGCCGTCGGCCGGCCACAGCTCCGGCCTGTCGGAGACCTGCTGGCGGATGTCAGGCGAACAGTTGAATATGGTCCAGCGTTCACCGTCCACGCTCACGGCAATCGACGACTGGGTGCGCGGCACCACTTCTCCGGTGCCTGAACGCGCGGCCGCACAGACCTCGCAATTGCAGTTCCATTGAGGCACACCGCCGCCAGCGCCGGAGCCGAGAACCACGATTTTCAACATCTGAGCTTAGTTGAGGTTTTCGCTGATCTGAACAACCGGGGCCACATCCGTGAAGTTCGGGATATCGCCCATCACTTCTGCGCCGGCAGCAGCCACTGCGCCTTGGAAGGCCTCCATGCTGTCAAAGTCCAAGATCGCCACAACCTGATAGGGCGCCGGAGTGCTTGGGTCCGGAGTGGCCACCCCTTTGATCAGTTTCAAGCTGTTCAGCCCCTTATCATCCCAACATTTATGAACCAGCGGTCCGTGAGTGTTGAGATAATAGTCCATGTCGAACTTCGATCTGGGATCGTTGGGGTACATGACAGTGATCGTGATGCTCATGGGTTTCCTCCTCGCGTTTCTTGTCTGGTTCCAAGGCTGGAGGACCCTGCCGCTGAGGATCAGACTTGTCAACGCTGCCAGGGGGCGAAATTCAAAAGCCTTTGGCGAAACGTGGAGGTGGGAGCTAGATGCAGCCCAGGCTTTTAGGAAAAACCTTGAGGTTCCGGGGCCGGCTCGATGAACTGCTCAGGAAAGACGCTTTCTAGATCCTCGGCCGACTTGCCCCGGCCGGCAAATTCTGTGGGCGGGCCATCCAGGAACCTTACGCCGATCTGATCGCCCTTGCGCCATCTCACTTCACACCACGTGTCCAGCTTCTGGTCACCGTTCAACAGCTCAAAATAGTCCGGCACTTCCTTGGCGTGGGGTGTTTGAATGCGCGCGCCGCCTTCGCTGATGTCACGGATCACGCATGGCACATGATGGCGGCGCATTTTCATAGCGATGTTGGCAATACGGAACGTTCGCTCGCGTGGGCTCGAGCGTCTGTCCAGATACGATTGTTCGTCTTGCTCCCGGCTTGCGGCCGTTGGCCCCTGCTTGCTCATTCTCATTTACCTGCGGCAAGTTGTATGGATGCGAAACATGTCCTGCAGGTTTTAGAGACCCCGCCTTGCGCGGAGCTTTTCTAGCCATCAGCGCCCGGCAAATTTTGGTGGGCGCTTTTCTTTGAACGCCGCGACCCCTTCCAAATGATCTTCCGACTGGGTACAGCGCACCATTCTGTCTGCCTCCATATCAAGACAGGTCCTAAGGTCCCCTGAAGCAGCGCGGTTAAAATTCTCTTTCATAAACCGCAAGGCCAAGGGCGCCCCGGTGGCAATCTGCCCAGCCAGTTCCATGGAACGCGCATCCAGCGCCTCAGCGGGCACCACCTCGTTAAAGATGCCAAGTTCCAGGGCTTCATCAGACGGCACCCGCCGGCCGGTAAAGTAGATCGCCTTGGCGCGTCCAAGTCCCACAAGCTGGGTCAGGAACCAGCTGCCGCCATAGTCGCCGGAAAGGCCGATATTACCAAAACCTGGCGCAAGGAACGCGGTATCTGCCGCCACACGCAGATCGCAGGCAAGCGCAATAGACATGCCCGCGCCCGCCGCTGGGCCCGGCAGAACGGCAATGGTGGGCTTGGCCAGACTATGGAGCCGGAGCGCCAGCGTGTCCTGACGGTGCTGCAGGTTGCGCACGCTGTCTTCCGTGGTTGCGCGCTCGCCGCCCGGCGTTCTGCCTTTAAAGGCGGCACCGAGGCCGCCCACATCTCCGCCGGCACAAAAGGCCGTGCCTGCCCCGGTCACGATCACCACGCGCACATCCGGATCAGCCTCTAGATCCAGCAGAGCTTGGCGGAAGGCCGGTGTCAGAGTGTCGGACAAGGCATTGCGCTTCTCCGGCCGGTTTAGGGTGATGACGCCGATGGCCCCTTCGATACGCGCCAGAAGCTCATCGGTGCCGGTTTCCAAATGGTGGGTGGCCATGCCCTCTCCTCTCAACAGAACAGCTGCCCTACCTAGCCTAGGGCAAGTTGCGTGATCAACCTCAAGAGCGTTTAAATTGGGCACCCAAGGCCTCTTCGTACACCTTCAGCATGGCGCTCTTTGGTTCGTCCCCGAAGCCCGCTGAAATGGCCGCTTCATAGGTCGCGATCATGGCGCTCACCACGGGCAGTTCTGCGCCTGCCTCTTCAGCCATGGCCTTCACGTTCACAATGTCCTTATAGGCGGCTTTCAGCGCAAAATCGGTGTCAAAGCGCCGCTCCAGCATCCGGGACACGAAATACTCTGAGGCAAAGCTGCGGGAGCTCGCCGTCGTCACCGTTCTGGCCACTTCTTCTGGTTTCAGCCCCATGGCGACAGTGAGCGGCAGCACTTCGCACAGGGCGGCGATGTTCACGTTGTAGATGATGTTGTTAAAGGCCTTCATCGCCTGGCCGCTGCCGAGCGCGCCGCAATGGATTACGGTCTCGCCAAAGCTCTCCAGATAAGGCTTGGCAGCCGCAAACGCCTCATCAGTGCCACCGAACATGACGGTTAGTGTTCCCGCATCGGCGCGGAACGGCATGCCAGAGATCGGGCAATCCCAGTACGCTATGCCCAGCCCGCCCGCCTCATCCGCAATGGCCAAAGCATCATTCCTGTTGAGCGTGGAGGTGTCGATAACCGTGAGACCGTCCTTGGCAGCCTCTCCGATCCCGTGCTCACCAAACATCACTTGGCGCACTTCCGGGGCAAATGGCAGACACAGAAGGACGAGTTCACAGCGCGCCGCCAGATCCGCCGGGCTCGGGCAGGTCTCCGCCCCCTCGCCTTCCAGTGTCAGCGTGGCTTCCGGGTCAACATCAAAGACGAGCAACTTGCCAGTTTTTTTGAGGAGATGGCGCGCCATGCCCGCACCCATGCGCCCCAGTCCAATAAACCCAACCGTGCCCGGCGCCATGACATCCTCCTTGTGCATCTAAAGAGGCAACTCTAGAGCGGGTGGAACGACCACTCAACGGCGCACTAAGCTAACCGCCGCCGCTGGGTAGCGCCCAATCCAGTAGAAGCTTCACGCTCACCTTATCTTCGTCCCAGCGCGGCTCAGAGACCAATTGAACCATGCTGACGGGCGTGCGTTGCAGCTCTTCGCCGGCACTGGTTTGGAGGACGACGGTGCCTGGCGCATCGCTGCCCTGGCCCGGCATGGCAAACAGCACCGGTTGCCGGTATACCACCAGTTCGAAGCGCCCATCAGGGCTCTTGAAGCGGGCATACTCTGAGGGACCGCCAGAGTAACGCGCGACCAGCAGGATCCCCGCGGCACATACCACTGCCACCAGAAGGCCGAGTAAGATGCGGCCAATGCGCCTCACTGGCTCCTCCCTGAAAACGGCGTTTGATCTTTCCCATCGGGTCTGATTTCATCGCCTCTAACAAAAACTATGTGTGCCTGCATAAGGGAGGAAATCCAAATGGCCAAGGGATACTGGATCGGGCGTGTGGATGTGCACGATGCAGAGGGATACAAGAACTACATTGCAGCCAACGCCGGACCGCTCGCCGAATATGGTGGAAGGTTTCTCGTGCGCGCAGGCGACTTCCAGGGCATGGAAGGCACGCACCGCCAGCGCAATGTTGTGATCGAGTTCGACAGCTATCAACAGGCGCTGGACTGCTACAACTCACCCGCCTACCAGAAGGCTATCGATGTCCGCATGCCCGTCAGCGACGGCGATCTTCTGGTCATTGAAGGCTATGATGGCCCGCAGCCAGGCGATGACTAGGATACATGGCCGCACTTAAAGTCAATTCTGAGCGCCTGCTCTCTGATCTGGACACTTTGCGAGAGTTCGGCCGCGTCGGAACGGGCGTGGTGCGTCCAGCGTTCACACAGGCTGATCTGGACGCACGTCAATGGGTGGCCCGGCGTATGGCCGATGCGGGGCTGAACCCGGTTTTCGACCCTGCCGGCAATCTGTTTGGCCTGCCTGACGGCGATGGCCCATTCTTCCTCACCGGTTCGCACACCGACAGCCAGCCTGAGGGCGGTTGGCTGGATGGCGCCTATGGGGTCATCGCCGGGCTGGAGGCCGCCCGTGCCTTAAAAGAAGCCGGTGGGCCACCGGTGGCTGTGGTGTCGTTTCAAGACGAGGAAGGCCGCTTTGGTATGATCACCGGCAGCCAGGTCTGGTCGGGCATGATCACCATGGATGCGGCCGATGCATTGACCGACGCAAACGGCACCACCTTTTCGGAGGCCCGAAAAGGCATGGAAGGCTGGCATTCGGAGACCTTCCTTCCGCCTTCCACGTTCACCGGCTTCCTTGAGGCCCACATTGAGCAAGGGCCAAACCTTGATCTCGCCAAAGAAGCGATTGGTGTGGTGGAGATGATCGTGGGGACGCGGGAGTTCACGATCACCTACCGGGGCGAGACCAACCATGCAGGCACCACCCCCATGGCCAACCGGCGCGATGCGGTGAAAGGCATGGCGGCGTTTGCGACCCAGCTAGATGAACGGCTGCGCAATGTGGTCGTGCCCTCCACCGTGTGGACCATGGGGCGTGTTAGCGTTGAGCCCAATGCCTCCTCCATTGTGCCAGGCAAGGTGTCTTTCTCCGTGCAATGGCGCGATGGGGACAGTGACCGATTGGCCCGCATGGACCAGATCGTACGGGACCTCGCGGCCGAGACGGCCGAAGCCATGAGCCTGGAGATGGAGCTCGGAGGCTTCCATGCCTTGGAACCGGTGCCAATGGACGCAAAGCTTGCCGATCATGTGGCTGCAGCCGCTGAGGCACACGCGCCGGGGCGTTGGCGGCGCATGCCCTCAGGAGCCTTGCATGATGCCACCAACGTGGCAGCGGTCTTGCCGGTGGCCATGATGTTTGTGCCCTCGATCGGGGGCATCAGTCACAGCTTTGCTGAAGATACCGCACGTGATGATCTCGTGGTGGGCGCTCAGGTCCTTGCGAGCGCCGTTTCGGCATGCGCGGGCTTTTCACCCTAACCGTCCACAGCCAAGCGCATCTGCCTGCTTGCGCAAGCGCAGGGCCCCGTGCAACTGATACGCCATGATCATTGCGACCTGGAACATAAACGGCATCAAGGCACGCCTTGAGGTTTTGAAAGCCTGGCTGAAAGAGGCCAGCCCGGACGTGGTGTGCCTGCAGGAAATCAAATCGATCGATGAGAACTTTCCTGCTGGCGCCATTGAGGAGCTGGGCTACAACGTGGCCACCCATGGCCAAAAGGGCTTTAACGGGGTCGCCATTCTCTCAAAACGTCCGTTTGATGAGCTGATCCCTCGTCTCCCAGGCGATGAAAGCGACGAGCAGGCCCGCTATCTGGAGGCTGTGATCAGCGGAGATGAGGGCACGGTACGTGTGGCCTCCATCTATCTGCCAAACGGCAACCCGGTGGAGACGGAAAAATACCCTTACAAGCTCTCCTGGATGGACCGGCTGATCGCCCATGCCCAATCTCGTCTGGCCGATGAAGAACCGTTGGTGCTGGCAGGCGATTACAACGTGATCCCTCAGGACGGCGATTGCTATTCGACACAAGCCTGGGCCGAGGATGCCCTCGCCCTGCCACAGACTCGGAACCGATTCCGCACGCTTTTGGGCCTCGGCTTCACCGATGCTTTGCGCGCGGTCACCCCTGAGGAGGGCATTTATACTTTTTGGGACTATCAGGCCGGCGCATGGCAGCGCAACAACGGCATTCGCATTGACCACCTGCTGCTTTCACCGCAAGCAGCGGACCGGCTGAAATCGTGCGAAACTGTTCCCCATGTGCGCGGCTGGGAGAAGCCTTCTGATCATATTCCGGTCTGGATAGACCTAGCCGTCTAATCAAGAGCAAGAGGTTCCGACATGACAACACGGGGGCATTGCTTTTGTGGCAGCACGCGCTGGGAATATGAAGGTCCCGTCACCTGGGCTTGCTACTGCCATTGTGATGATTGCCGGCGCAACTGTGCGGCCCCCGTCGTGGCGTGGCTCGGCGTGCCGGCAAAGAACTTCCGCTGGCTGGGAGATGCACCGCAGACCCTGGAGAGCTCAAAGGGCGTCCAGCGCCACTTTTGCAAAACCTGCGGAACCCCCATGGGTTTTGAGGCCGACCATTATCCGGGAGGTATGCACCTCTATGCGGCTACCCTTGAGGATCCAGCCGGCTTTGAGCCCACATTCCATGTGAACTATGAAAGCAACCTGCCTTGGCTGCAGATTAGCGATGACCTGCCGAAGTATGAAGGCACCTTGCTCCATGCTCCCGATGAGCTGAGAGACTACGGCAGCACCCCCTCGGACACTTGACCCGAAGAGCCCGATCGCCGGCGAAGCGGGGCTACTTCTTTTTCGTAGCCCGTTTGGCGCGAGGTTTTGCCGGTGCCCGTTTTTTGCGAGGTGGTGGCGGATCGTCCTTCATGCCGTAGGTCTCAGCCCTGAGTACGATCTTCTCAGCGCGCATCAGATGGGGGCGGTCGTACATTTTGCCGTCGATGCCCAGCACACCAGGATTGCCCGCTTTAGCAAAGGCCTCCACCAGCGCTTTGGATTGCTCTACATCTGATTTGAACGGTGTGAATGCTTCATTAATGATGGCAATCTGTGCCGGATGGATCGCCATCTTTGCCGTGAAACCATCTCTAAGCGCAGCATCACATTCGCGCTTAAGGCCAGCTTCATCCTTGAAGTCGATATGGACCGTGTCGATGGCCTCCACCCGGGCCGCATGGGCAGCGATCAGACAGAGATTGCGCACCAGCTGGTATGGGGGCAGAAAATGGCCGGCATCGTCCCGGTTGGCGAGCGCGCCCATATCGGCGCTGAGGTCTTCCGCGCCCCAACCGAGGCCCAAAAGACGCGGCGTAGAACCTCCATAAGAGCCAAGACCAAAGACGGACCGTGCGGTCTCCGTGGCGATGGCAATGAGCTTCACTGTTCCTGTGGTGATCGCCAATTCGCTTTCCTTGGCCACCAGCATCTCAGAGAGTTTCTTCGCGTTCTCTCCATCCCGACATTTGGGCAGAACGATGCCGTCCGGGCGCCCCGGCATCACGGTGTCCAGATCACGGAAAGCCTCCCCATCGCCTAACGGGTTCACCCGCACGAACGCCTTGGGTCCAGACTTACGCATGTCAGGCGTCCGCGCCTCCAGGGCATCGCGCACAACGGAGCGCGCCTTGTTGCGGTCCTGGGGCGCAACAGAATCCTCCAGGTCGAGGACAATCGCATCCGCCTCTGTGTCAAAGGCTTTAACGATTTTGGCTTCATCATTGCCTGGTACGAACAAATATGACCGCATTGCCTAGACGTCCAATCTCACGCAGCTTCCGGCCGCATGCGCATAAAGGCCTGCCGGCGACAAACGGCCACCAGCTCATCATCCTGATTAAATCCCCGATGCTCAAACTCCACGATGCCGGCATCTGGCCGGGACTTGCTTGTGCGTTTCGAAATCACCTCGGTTTCCGCCCTCAAGCTGTCTCCTTGGAACATGGGCTTGGGAAAGCGCACATCGGTCATGCCAAGGTTTGCGATGGTGGTGCCCAAGGTAAGATCGCCAACGGTCATGCCGATCAGCAGTCCGAGGGTGAAAATCGAGTTCATAATGGGTTGGCCCCATTCGGTATGGCGCTCGCAGAAATGGCGATCAATGTGCAGCGGTTGAGGATTCAGCGTGAGATTGGAAAACAGCATATTGTCCATCTCCGTCACTGTGCGGCTCAACTCGTGGACATGCACTTTGCCAATCTCGAAATCTTCAAAGTAAAGGCCAGCCAACAGACCCTCCTGGAGCAGAAATTTGTGCGCCGGACTATCTTCGTTTTCGCGCGATTCTTGAAGAAAGAAGCATGGCTTGGCCGAAGGACTCTAGAATACGAGATGTTGGAAATTTCATACACGCATCGCGTGCACCCGAATCTGGGTGAGTCGCTATGCGAGTCTCCACTTTTGTTAATCAGACCATGTGAACAGTTTGAGGAAAGATGTGGAAAGGCATCATAGCCATTTGTTTTTATTTAATTTTTT
>JBCDIP010000030.1:0-13296 GCA_038748855.1 Pseudomonadota bacterium | reverse complement strand
CTTTGCCATTGACGACATCGAGAAGGGGGCGAGCGCTGTAAAACTGACGACAGGGAACAATGTATCCCCGTTCTTCCGCTTTCCTTATCTGTCGGATTCGCGCCGGGTCATTGGTTATCTGGCGAAGCGCAACTTTGCGGTCTTCTCCATCGATGTGGATTCCAAGGATTACCTCGCCCGCTCATCCAGCCGCCTGGTCAACGCTGTTATGTCCAAGCTGCGCGCCAAGGGCAAAGGCATCTTGCTGTTCCACGACACCAAGACCGTCACTGCAAACGCCATTCCCGAGCTGCTCCGCAGGTTGAAAGCAGGCGGCTTCAAGATCGTTCACGTGGTTGGCAAGAACCGCACGAAGACGATCGCCAAATACGACCAGCGGATGAGCAAGTACAAACACCGCACAAAGATCCGTGTGGCGGATGCCAGCGGAGGAAGCTTGGCAAAAGTTGTCCGTACGCTGAGTGAGATGGAGGTTGCCCTGAAGGCGCTGAAGCGTAACCCGCAGGCGTTCTCGCTTGGCGATGCAAACAAGCTGGTCAGCGCAACTGATGGGTTTGGCGCATCTGATCGGCCTGCAACAGCTTTGAACACGCTCGACAGCTTGCTGACCGGGCGCCAAGAGCATCTCAACCGCATGAACAAGGAGCTGGGCCGCGCCCGCATCAAGGTCCAACTCCAGTTGGCCAAGCTGGCCACGGAAACGGGCAGCTTCGAAACCGCATTTCGGCACTTTGGCCAAGCACAAGCGCTGCTCGCCGGTGAGGGTGACGCGGAACTCTCCAGCGAGATCACTGAGGGCCTGCGTTCAACTTACGCGGAAGGCGTGCGCTCAGAACCGGACGCACAGGCGGCCAGCCTCTGGCTTCAGCGCATGAAGCAAGACGGGTTCGTGCCAACAGCCGACGAATACGACGCGGTTGTGGCCAAAGCCAAGCACTACGATGAGGCTTTTGAGCTGGTGCAACAGGTAAAGGCAGCCGGCTTCGTTCCAGGGCCGCGGGCATCCAATGCCTTGATTGTTTTGGCGCCGGACTTTGAGATGGCGCGCCATTGGGGGCAGGCGGCGCAGATGCGCGGGTACCCGCTGAAGACAGAAGCCTATAAGGCGATCCTCAGCCACGCGCAAAGTTTCGACCAAGCCAAGCCATGGCTGGACGCCATGCGCCCGGCAGGGGACGAGCAAACTGAGAAGGTCATGGTCGGTCTCCTCTCGCGCGCTGGAAACTACCTGGCAGCCCACAAGCTGCTCACCGATATAGAGCGCAGCGGTGTGGATCTGTCTTTGATGGTCCATGCGGGTCTGGATCCGCAGTTCATGGATCTGGAGGACTGGCACACGCTCTACGCGTTCCAGCCCCAGATCAAGGACGAGGCGCCGAAATCAGCGACCAAGATGGCCAAGGCAAAGAGCAAGGCGCCTAAGAAGGCGGCCAAACGTAAGGCCGTGAAGCGTAAGGTCGCTGCAAAGAAGAAATCCAAACGCCTGAAGAAGCGGAAGTTCGCTAAGCGAAAATCCATCAAGCGCAAGACTGTGAAGCGCAAGGCCGCCGCAAAGAAGAGAGTTAAGCGCCTGAAAAAGCATAGGCTCACCAAGCGGAAGACCCTCAAACGTAAATCTGTGAAACGCAAGATCGCCGCAAAGAAAAGGGTCAAACGCCTCAAGAAGCACCGGATTGCAAAGCGGAAGCTGATCAAACGTCCGTCTGCCAAGCGCAAGATCACCAAGAGGACGAACATCAGAAGCCCTCAGAAGCGCCGCGTGACCAAGCGCACGCAGAAGAGGCGCGCGATCAGCAAGCGGAAGAAAAGGGCGCTGGGCCTCTCACAAAAACGCGCCAAGCCGCGGCGCCTGAGGAAGCTCAGACGCAAGAAAGGCTAGGTCCGCCCACCCGCGTTCCTTAACCTTTGCCGGGAGGAACATCCATTGCCGGGTTCTCGTCGAAGAACCCGTCTGGCATCCAGTGAAAGTCTGCGTAGACCACCGGCTGCACCGGATAATCCTCCGGCCGCGGCAGATGGTGGAAGTTGAGCGTGTACCACACCACCACATCTTCCCCCTCCAGCGGCCTGTCCGCCTTGGTCCACGTGGCCAGGCCGTCCGTACCGGCGTCCTGGTTGGGATACATGCCGGCCGGATACTTCTCATCCGGCGCATATTGGGTGGCCCAGAAATGTCTATACATAAACGCACCGCGCCGACCTGTGGGACTGTCAGGCGGCAACATGGGAAGGCTGTTGGCGCCGGGGCTCAGCTTGTAGGCGGTGTTTTTGCCAAAGGCATTTTGAGTGTCCGGATTGATAATCTTCCAATAGCGCGCGCGGCCCATGTCCAGGCAACGCTGGGCCTCCAGCTCGCTCTTGAGTGCGGTCTCCAGAATGGTAATGCCAGCTCCGTGCGGGTTCTCGTCGCTCAGCGGCGCTGCCTCAAAGTTCACCTCACGGACCGCGTTTTTGATGCCGTCCACGGCCATGTCAAAGCGGAAGTTGAACACGTGTTGATGCACATGGCTTTCAATGCCGTCCCCCACAACGCCGCCATAGGGTGAGGCCTCTCCAGGCGCGATGGCAGAAGGGAAGGGGATGCCCGTGGCCTTCACCTCCACCCCGATGGTGCCGTCCTGGTAGAAGTAATAGTAGAAGCCGTAGATGTAGTTGCCGATGGTGCAGAGGGAAGAGATCACCAGGCGCCTGGAGCGCACCACGCGGGACGTGCCGGCCCTGGCGTTCTGGAACTTCCACAAGATGCCGTAATCTTCCTCGTGCATGCATATGGCGTTCTTGATCAGTTTGGGCGCGCCGGTCCAGTCGTGGGTGAACACATCAAAGTAGTGGATATGGCCCAGGCAATCACAGCCAAGCGCAAGGGAGTCCACCGCCTGTCCTAAGCCATACTCGCCGGTGTCAAAGGCATTGCGCCGGTAATTGCCGCCGCGCGGATCGCCATAGGGCACCACCATTTCCGCCATGGAGGCCCGGTGCATGATGGGCCGCACCTTGCCATTATGTTCATAACCGATCTGATGCAGCACGAGGCTTTCGCGCAGATCATAGCCCACATGAATATGCCAGTTCTGCCAGCGCACCTGGTAGCCATCCACCTCAAAACTCGGCCCGTCCGGCTGGGTGATTTCAAGAGGCTTCACGTCGTCCCGCAAGCCCTCGGTCCGGTTCATGGGGCCTGGATCTGCGGGGAGGGGGATCGCGCCAAAGTCCTCAATGCGGATGATCTCGCGCTTGGCGAGATCCACCACGGGATGCAGATTGGCAATAGGCCTGGCATAAGGGTTATCGCCCGCCTCGTTGCCCAGCCAGCAATGACAGTAGGCAAGGCGCGCGCCCTCTTCCTCCGCAATCCCAAAATGCCCAGCGCCCCAGCTCTCCACCAGCACCTTGCTTACATCTTCAATGCCGCGGGCTTTGAGCGCGGTCAGAAACTGAGGGTCAGCGCGCACAAGCTCATCCACGGCCGTGAACTCATCTGGCACAATGCGGGCCTGTACGCCCGGCACATGGCCCCAGTCTTCAAGCGCACTGTCGCGCAAACGTACGGTGCCGTTGAACGTACGATTGCTCGACGGCTCATAGCAGCACACATAGGCCCGGCGCACCGCCGTGCCGTCTGCCAGCTCTTTCTTTGAGGGCTCTTCAAGAGAGATGGTTTCAAACCAGGCGCTCTCGTCCAGTCCGCCGTGGCTCTTGATGGCCAAGACGGCGACCGTTATTTCTTCTTGTGTCAGTGGATCAAGCGGATGTGGGGTCATTGGCGGACCTTGGTTGTTGTCGATTGCATTGGAACTGACATGAGTTTTTGGTCCCACGCAAGGTGAGAGCGATGTTGACGATCGAAAAACTGCACCCAGACTTTGGCGCCCGGATCACCGGACTGGATTTGAACGAGGAAATTTCCAGTGAAGTGGTGGCTGAACTCAAGACGGCGATTGATGATTACTCGCTGCTCTGTTTCCCGGGTCAGGACTTTGATGACGACAAACAAGTGGCGTTCACCCGCCTGTTTGGAGAGCCGGAACCCGATCACGTGGCCCTCGGCCAGGAGGGGCGCATCCAATATCTCGGCACCATCGGCAACATTGATGATGAGGGAAACCAGCGCGGGAACGCAGACCGCAAAACCGTGTTCTCTACCGGCAACAACATGTGGCACTCCGACAGTTCGTTCCGCGAGGTGCCGAGCTTCATCTCGCTCATGTGCGTCTACGAGGTTCCGGCGGAAGGGGGCGAAACCCAATTCGCCAGCGCACGATCTGCTTATGCCCGCCTGTCGGGGGGCGAGCGACAGCGTATTGATGGGTTGAAAGTGGTCCACAGCTATGTGTTCTCCCGCAGCAAGGTGGCGCCGGATGCGGTCACTCCGTCTCATGCGGCGTCCTTGCCGCCGGTGGAGCAGAAGCTGGTGCGCACCAATCCCGGCAATGGCGCCAAGAATTACTATGTGGGCTCACATGCTGAGCGGGTTGTGGGTTGGGGCGAGGCGGAAAGCCGGACGCTACTGGATGGTTTGCTTGAGGCCATGACGCGCGATCAAGACATCTACACCCACGCCTGGACGCCGGGCGAGGTGGTGATTTGGGACAACCGCTCCCAGCTCCACCGGGGCACCGGCTTTGATGCTGATAAGTACCGCCGCTATATGCGCCAGTCCCGCGTGATCGGCGACGGTTCCACCTTGACGGAGTATGGCGGGGTTTAGACGCTTGCGTCCTTGCGAACGCGAGGACCTTCTCAGCGAAAGGAAAGATGTGAGCTATGGGCCCGCGCGTTCGCAAGGGTGCGGGGAGTACTACCAACTTTCGCCCATGCGTCCTATGCGCTGAACCGCGCAGCTGAAAACGGGGCCAGCAGCTCCGGCCGTCTTCCCTCGCGGCCCCAATCGGCCAGCATGTGTGTCACCGAAGGCGCAATCGCCCAGCCATGGCCTGACCAAGCTGCCGCATAGATCGCATTGTCGGTGCCGGGCACCAGATCAATCACCGGAATATCGTCCACGGCCACCGATTCCAGATGGTCCGCATCCGCCATCTCCACGCGGGCGTCCTCCAGACTGGCGTAAACCGCCCTTGCATCGGCCATGTTGGCCTCAATGGAGCTTTCGATCGCAGTGCCGGTTTCCGTCACCGGATCCCACTTACCGGGATAGCCGCCGGAGATCATCACCCGGTTCCCGGCCTCTTCTTTGATGGCGAGCGTGCGGCTCATGTGCCCGATCAGATGGTGGATCGGCATGTGCTCCAAAGGCTCAGTGAGGATCACCTGGAAGGCGCGGCTCCAGATCGGCAGCGTGATACTTTCGGCCAGCAAGCCTTGGACGCCAGCATTGGAGAGGACGAACAAGGCCTTGCCCACTTCAATGCGCTCTCCATCTGCGGTGATGACGGCAGAGGCCCGGCTGCTCTCGGTCTCGATTCGTTCAACCGGTGTGTGCTCGCTGATCACCGCTCCGGCGCGCCGGGCCGCAGCGGCGAAGGCGTTGGTGACGGCGGTGTGATCAGAGACCCCATCAAGAGGGCAGTAAAGCGCGGCGATCACATCTTCACTCACCTCAGGTTCGCGCTCGCGCACCTCGCCTTCGGAGAGCATATGGGTTTCGGTGCCATGCTGGTTCTGCAACAGGCATATGGCCTCGGCCATTTGCATATCGCGTGGTCTCTCAATGAGGAGAAGATGACCGAGCCGCTCAAAGAACTGCGGCGCCCCCAGGCGCTCATGCAGCGAGGGCCATATCTCGTGGGCCCGTTTCACCAAAGGCAACTCGCGCCAGTCGCGACCATTAGCCCGTGTGCCGCGCCGGCCGGGGCCCGCCGAGGCGCCATTGCCGATCTGCTTGGCTTCCAGCAACCGCACTTCAGCGCCGTGTTCGGTCAGCCACCAGGCAACACCTGCGCCATAAACCCCACCGCCAATGATCACAAATTCGCTCATGCTTGCCTGTAGCTCGCTTCATAGGTGATGGGGAAATTCACAGAGCGCGCGATGAAACAGTGCTTGTGAACCTGATAGTGGATTTGATCTGCTTTCTCCAGATCCGTCCCGCGCTCCACCTCGATCACCGGCTTCAGCACCGCCTTGACGAAGCGCCCTGTGCCATCCGGCTCAGATTGGCCGGTGCCAATGGGGTTATCCACATAACTGGTCACCACAATTCTCGCGGAGCTCGCCAGGTGCAGGTACCACAGCATGTGGCAGGCCGAGACTGTGGCAATCAGCATGTCCTCAGGATTGTGCAACGTGGGATCACCGCCGAGGAGGGGATCGTTTGAGCAGTGGATCTCCGGCTTGCCGGGTGTGGTCACTGACCAGTTGCGTGTGTAGCTGCGATAGCCCTTGGTGCCTTCACCCTGATTGCCGGTCCAGACCACCTGGGCGGTGAAATCATGCTCTTTCATCGAGAGGGTCCCTGTTATGCAAAAGACCCTCTCTAGTAGGGCAGATCAATGCAGGTTGCCACCCCGTTAAGCCCCTTTCGGATCAGAGGCACCAAGCGCGAATTTGGTGTCATAATCGCGCAGGAGATAGAGCGCTATGATGGCGGTCAACATCGGCCAAGCTGCGAAAAACAAGAGGTTTGGGCTCGCCCAGGGATCAAGATACCGGCCCATGGACGATAGAGTAGATACCAAGTGCATCACAAACACGATGGCAATGGCCCAGCGTTTTTGAAATCCAACGAGAAAGGCAATGATGACGACCCCTTGCAGCGCGCCGGTTGCGTAGGACGCAAACTCGCTTAAGCCAGAGATGCCGTAGAACCTCTCAAAGACGGCTGCCGTACCGACCGGATTGACGAACTTGTTCAGAGTCCACATTGCCAGGACGACGAAAACCCCCAGCCGTAAACCAAACAGAGACCACGCAAGAGCGTCTTTGGGAACAGACACGGTTGTCATGACCAGTCCTCATGCTGTGCGGCGACGAAACCGCTGTTGATATCGCGAAGAGATATGCGCACTCTTTCCATTCTTGAACCGAATAGTACAACATCATCCGGTCTCGGCATGTCACTTCAATGTGACCGCCTTTGCGCTGGATTCACTCGAATTGGCAGAGCACCGCGCGCGCAACACCATCCTCGAACGTGAGTGTGGCCGGAACACCGTCATCTTCCCCTGCTGCCAGCGAAGGCACCCTCAGCGAGATAATGATCTTCGAGGTGTCTTTGTCGGCAAAGTCGGCTGAAAACCTGTCTTGCTCGATCATCCCCTGGCTGGAGCCAAGTTCCGTTTCTCCAAATTTCGGAACGCTGGCCCAACGCTGCTCGCCCAGGCGGGCCGTCGCAGCCGACGGCGCGTAAATGGGGAGGCGCGCGAAGTTGATGGAGAGTTCGACCTTCCCATCTTTAGACTCACACATGATACCGCCGGCTGAAAGCGCCACGTTTGTGGTGAGGCTCATGACCACTGCGAACGATGCGGCAAACCCAGTGAGCTTTGCCAAATCAAGGCGGCTGCGAACTGACATCCAAGACCTCAATATGTCTCCCATGATGACGTGGGTGATCATGCCAGAAGCTTAGCGCAAAGTGTGCCGAAATCTGCCTGTAGCTGTTTCGGAGAGCTATTGGTTCTTTGCCGCATTCAAGAGGGTGCGTACCTCAGCCATGGTCATGCCGATAAGGTAGCTTACGAACCTGAGATTGAACTTCTCGGCTCGGTTGTGCGCTTGCTGTAATGACTGAAGGATCTCTTTGAGATCATTGGCGCCGGCTGAACCGTTCTGTCCTGAGGCGTCGCGTGACATGGTTATCTCCCCGTATGTTCATCTGCCCCATCACATTCACGCTATTTGCAAATAGCTGCTACTAGTAGCAGCTGGTTGAATTGTCAATCCACATCTGCGATTATGTTCCAACTCTTCAATCATGAGTTGGGTGGGGTTCTCTTGACCAAAAAAGAAAATGCAAACCAGCGGGTCACAATCAGCGCCAAAATTTCCCCTGAGGCCGCAGTGGGTTGGCGCAATTTCTGTGACCAGAACGGCATTTCCGTCGCGGCCATGCTGGAGATTGCAGGCCAACAGCTTGCGGAGGAAGCCTTCCCTCCAAGGGTCGAAGAGCGCAGGAAGATGGTCGAACTGGCGCGGGAAGTGGACCGCGTGCGGCGCGATCGCAGAAGGAGCTAGCTCCGAGCGTATGCCATTTCGGCCAACTGGAGGCCGCTCCCCGTTTGTGGTATAAGCGATCCTGTTCCTGCCCTCTCAGCGCCTGAGCCCCCAAGGGCCAAATTGCGTCAAACACTGATGGTAACGTGAAAAGAGAGGCGATGGCCGGTCATGCGGTATCCGCCGGCATTCTTGCATCCAGGGAGGTCTAAAGATGGACAACACGAGCAGAACGCAAATGTCGTTTCGCGCAGGACCAAAGCTGCGCAAGGCCATTGAAGACAGCGCAACAGAGTGGAACATGCCTTCCAGTGCGGTGGTCCGCCAGGTTTTGGAACACGCGTTTTTCGGCCCCGACCCGATCAGTGGCGTGATGGCCAATCATGTGCTCGCTGCCGAATCGCCTGTGTTTGAGCACGACACCAAGCAACAACAAAGCCTTGCCGAACCGGTCAATACGGCAAGGTCCGGCGAGAAGCTTGCCCAAAAATCAAAAGCCCTGTTCCTCAAACACCAGAGCTATCTGCCCGACGACGCAACCATGTGGCATCACAGCCATAAGGGGCAGGAGTATGCCTCGATCACCCATTCCGGAGATGTGCTCGCAGTGTTCAGGGTTCAGCCGCGCGGCACGCTTCGCAGGTTGGTGCGCCCGCCCAAACGCATTGCCGCGGCCGCGGCCTTAAGCGCCTGAGGCAAGCCCTAGTCCTGATTGAGCCCCAGCTCTTTCTGGAGCTTCTTGGTCAATCCAAGCGAAACGATCTTGTGTGATTGCCGGATAAAGTCTTTCAAGTCTTCATCGCTCAGCCCGGGCTCTGCATAATGCTGGATCCATTTCATGCCGCGTGAAGCGAGATAGGGCGCTGGACGCAGGCCCGGCTCGTTGCGCAAAATCTCATAGCCGATAGGGGTCACTTTAAAGGTGTAGGCTGGCGCCCCGTCGGCCCAGCCGCCAATGGCAAACACCTTGCCGCCAACCTTCCAAACATGGGACCCGCCCCACTGCACCACATAGCTTGTGGCCGGCAAGCCGCCGCAAAATGTGTTGTACTCCTCATAGGTCATTGGGATCATCCTGCCGCTTCCAGCGGGCCCGGCGCAAGCGGCAATCGTCCTTTGCCAGTGGACTGCTGACAAGTTCGCTAATTGGACATGGGCGCCCTCTTGGACGTGCGCTAAGATCGCCCTCAAAAGAGGATACAAAAGACCATGACTGTCACCATCAGACCCCTGACCCAACTAGACCGCACCGTCTGGGAAGAGCTGTTTGAGGCCTATGCCAAGTTCTACAAGACAACGGTTCCCGACGGAGGCTTCGACACAGTTTGGGACTGGATTTTCGATGAGGATAATGAGTTCTGGTGTGACGTGGCACTCGCCAACGAGGGCACGGTCATCGGCTTCACCCAGTACCAGCTGATGCACCGCTCGCTCGGCGGCGGAATGGTTTGCTACCTGAGCGATCTGTACGTCCGCCCGGAGGTGCGAGGATCCGGCGCGGGCCGGGCGCTGATCGACCACGTGGTTGCCGAAGCACGTGCCAAAGGCCTGATCAATGTGCGCTGGCTGACCCAGGAGTTCAATTATCCTGCCCGGCAGCTGTACGACACCTATCAGCCCAGGTCCGATTTCATCCTCTATTCCATTCCGGTTTGATTGGAGGAGCAGATGAGATGGGCCCGATCTTAGCCCTTTTGCCTTTTGCAAGGGGGGCTGGCGCAAGGCAGCTATGCACGATCCATGCTGGTGGCGCGCGGCGTTTGCTGCAATAGATGAGGATCGGCACTCAGGAGAGTTGAGCGGTACATGAAAACCAACCTTCTCATTCCCTTTTCCGTCGGCCATTGCGCCAACGATCTGGTGCCTATCGGAATGTATCTCATCATTCCGGCCTTCGGCACGGCCATGGGATTGACGCCGGCCGAAATCGGCCTCTTGTTCATGATCCACTCTTTGGGCTCATCGCTCGCCTATTTTCCTGCCGGGCTTCTGGCTGACCACGTGGCCAACCGGGGCATCTTGCTGGCGATCACATTCTTCTGGGTTGCCGGTGGATATTTTGTTGCCTCTTTTACTGACAGCTTCTGGGTGTTTGCCATTCTCATTGCCGTGGCGGGCATGGGCGATGCGGCCTGGCACCCCATCGCCACCGGAGTCCTGGCACAGATCCATAAGGCCAGACGCGCTTATGCGTTGGGGGTCCACGCCATCGGTGGGCACCTGTCTGAGGTGGTCGCGTTGCCGGTGGTGGGTCTGCTTCTGGCGTGGTGGGATTGGCGCTTCGCCATCCAGGTGCTGGTGATCCCCACCTTGTTGATGGGCTTTGTGTTCTTGTTCATCGCGCCGAAAGTGCCGCGCCATGTGAACTCCCGGCCTACCCGGGCAGACTTTGCGGAGATTTGGCAGGTCTGGTCCACGAAAGCCGGCATGCGCGTCATTGCGCTGTTCACGGTCTACAATATGGCGCTCTATGCCATCATCACCATGATGCCGCTTTATCTGAAGGACCATCACCAGTTCGGCTGGCAGGACACCGCTATCGTCATGGCCGTGATGATGCTCTTCGGCGCGCTTGGCCAGCCGGGCATGGGCAAGATCTCAGATCAAATTGGCCGTAAACCCATTTCCGTCGGCGGCAACGCCATTGCCTGTGTGGCCGCTCTCGTGGCCTGGTTCTCCAGTGACATCGTGGTCACCCTAATTGGCTTAGGTATCGCGCTGATTGTCGGCGTCGCGATCCGCGCCGTGCTTTTGGCTGCGGCTGTGGACCATGCGGGCAATCGGGAAGGCACGAGCTTAGGTCTCGCCTTTGCGTTCATGGACGGCTTTGCGGCCTCCGCAGCATTGCTGGCGGGCCTCGCCGGGGAAACCCATCTGGCGAACGCGTTTCTGCTGGCCAGCGGTTTCTCGCTCCTTGCCACCATTCTTGCGCTGTTCATGCCGCGGCGGAGTGCTTCTGTGGTTGCGGGCGGAGCGCCTGCGGCCTAACCTCTTCGAACCGCAGTGGGAGAAGACCATGGACCAGCACCTTCGCAACGATCAGCTCTCTGAAGCGCTGGAGGCCGCCGAGGCCGACTATAGGACCCGCACCCCAAACAGCGCGGCCTGGCAGGAGCGCGCCTCGGGCGGGCTGCCCGGCGGAAACACGCGCACCGTCCTCCACTTCACGCCCTATCCGCTGCGCTTCACCGGCGGCAAGAACCAATGGGTCACCGACGCAGACAGTCTCCACTACCGGGACTATCTGGGGGAATACTCCGCTGGCCTTTACGGGCACAGTTCAGCGCCCATTATGGCTGCTGCCCAACAGGCCATTGCGGACGGCACGGTTCTGGGCGGGCCCAACACCTATGAGGTGGAACTGGCCGAACTCATGTGCGCCCGCTTCCCGTCCTTGGAGCTGGTGCGCTTCACCAACTCCGGCACCGAGGCCAACCTCATGGCCCTGGCGGCAGCACGGGCGCATACCGGGCGCGATAAGGTTCTGGTCTTCGATGGCGGCTACCACGGCGGGGTGCTCTATATGGCCGACTATGCGGCGCGGTCCAACGCACCGTTCGATTTCGTCACCGGTGTCTACAATGATCTGAATGCCACCTTGGCGGCGGCAGCAGGCGTTGAGCAAGAGATTTCGGCCATATTGATCGAGCCCATGATGGGTGGGGGCGGGGCGATTGTGGCTCACACGCCTTTCCTGGCTGAGCTGAAGGACTTTGCCGAGCGCCATGGCATTGTGCTCATCTTCGATGAGGTGATGACTTCGCGCAATGGTGCTGGCGGCCACCAAGCCGAGACCGGAGTGACGCCCCACATGTCCACCTTCGGCAAGTACTTGGGCGGCGGGTTTTCCTTCGGTGCCTTTGGGGGGCAGCGCGAGATCATGCGCCGCTTCGACCCCTATGACCCGAACGCGCTGCCCCATGCGGGCACGTTCAACAACAATGTCACTTCCATGGCCGCCGGCCTGACCGGTTTGCGCGATATCTACACGCCAGAGCGCGCCATCGCCCACACAGAGCGCGGCGATCGCCTCCGCACAAGTCTGAACGAGACCATCGCCCGCCATGGTTTGGCAGCGCAGGTGACCGGCGCTGGAACCATTATGTGTTTCCATTTTCACGGCCAAGAGGTTCACACCCCTGAGCAAACCAAGCTCACCCGCCCGGAAGCCTATGCGCTGTTCCATCTTGAGATGCTGAAACGGGGCATCTACTTTGCGCGCAGAGGCTACATGAGCCTTTCCCTCGAACTCACGGGTGAGGATGATGCTGCTCTGCTGACCGCATTTGACGAGGTTCTGGGAGAGTTTGGCTCCCTGCTTTGTCCCCAGTAAGCCGCGCGTCTGCGTTAACCCTCTGTTAGCCAGCCATACCCTCAGCGCATAGGTGATGTGTGCTGGCTGCCGGTACTCATTTGCTGAAACATCCTTATATTGCAGTGCAGCAATCATGTATTGCTGAGGAAGCGCTCTGTAGCACCCGCAACTGATTGGAGCATACCGATGACAGACGTTGAACACTTTAGCCCCGCCGATATGGACAAATTGACCGAGAACTACATTAGAACCGCCCGCAAAATGCGTGCTGAAGCAATGGCAAGCATTTTTGGTGGCCTTTTTGCCCGTATTTCCAGCGCAGTGAACGGGATTTTCAGCCGGCCGCACACCTTGGCAGATAGCCCGCGCTAATCCATTTTTCGAGTGGGTGCCTGCTTTTGGTAGGCACCTCTCGCCCTCAACAGCTTGGAGCTGACAATGGCAAGCTTATCAAATGCACGCCCTTCGATTGGGTATGTTGCAGCGCAAGATTTCGTCACCAACGCGTTTGCCGGTGTGGCTAGTCTTTTTGCGTCCTTTTCGCGCGCGCTGGCGTTCTCCCGCAGCTGCGAGGTAGAGCTCAATCGCACGGGCGAGATTGCGCCTGAGACCCTTAAGCGGTTCTTGGACCAAGTCTAACCTTTTGGCGGACAAGGGCCGTTTGGCTCTGTGACAGGTCACGCACGCTTTTTGGCATGTGTTTGAGTTAAGACGGTTCGATCATTAACGAACTGTTTTGGCGTGAGCCGTGCTAGAAGGCTGCCATGACCTCCGCCCAGATCAATCGGCCGTTCGAGTTCTGCCTTCTGGCCCTGTTGGCGCTTTTCTGGGGCTCCTCCTATCTGTTTATCAAGGTAGCGTTGGAGGGG
>JBCDIP010000029.1:0-13371 GCA_038748855.1 Pseudomonadota bacterium | reverse complement strand
GCCGGACGCAAAGACCAAAGAAGAGGCCGCCGAAGCTGAGGTCAAGGAGGCTGCTCCAGCCAAGAACGGCACCAACGGAGCGGCCAATGGCGCAGGCGGGACAAAGGTGCAGAAGGTGCTCTCACTGGCACAGCGCATCAGGGCGCTGCAGAACGAGATCTCCAACTAGCGCTCAAAGGCCGGTCAGGCCGTCCCAGATCAGCTTGAATGAGACAATCAGCACCGCTGAGTAGGTGATGGCGTAGAACGTGTCCTGCGGCGTGATCTTCACCAGCTTCACGCCGGCCAGTGTTGCCAGCGGTGCAAGAGGTAGAAGAATGGCCGATGTGGCCAGGTTTTCCGCATTGAACTGGCCCAGGTAGAAGTAAGGCACCACCTTCACGAGATTGACAGCGGCGAAGAAGATGATGGCCGTGCCTGCAAACAGCTTGCTGTCCATGCGTAAGGGCAATGTATACATCTGATAGGGTGGTCCGCCTGCGTGAGAGACAAAGCTGGTGAAGCCGGCCACTGCTCCCCAAAACAGACCTTTTGGCCAGGAGTGCGGACGCGCTTCCTTGGATTTGGCGCCTCCCAAGAAGTAGCCCGCAGAGAAAGCCAGCGCCACACAGCCCACAATCAGGCGGATATGGGCATCTGTCACGTAAGCCGCCGTAAGCCAGCCCAGCACGATCCCCACAATGGCTGCCGGGATCATGATAATGAGTGTCTTCTTGTTGTAGGTGCCACGCCAGGCCCACAGGCCCACCAGATCCATACAGATCAGGATGGGCAGCATGATGCCTGCGGCTTGAATAGGCGGGATCCTGAGCGACAAGAGCGGCACGGCCAGAAGAGCAATGGCACCGCCAAAGCCACCCTTTGACAGGCCAATCAGCAGAACGGCCGGGATCGCAGCGGCGTAAAACAGCGGATCTTCGATCATATTACCAGGAAGCACCAAGACGTGGTCGAACCAAGAGCTAATGCCATAGTCTTACCCGCGACCACTTGCAATCTCTGCTGAGCGGTGGGAAACCATCTGTGGGAACATAGTCGGGCGCGCATGACACTGCAGTGCCCCTGCTGCAGGAGGCGGAACAATGAGCCAGTATCACCCAACCTATGAGGCGTGGAAGACCGACCCTGAAGGTTTCTGGGAAGAGGCCGCACGCGAGATCAGCTGGAGCAAACCGGCCGACAAGATCTATGAGGTGGTGGATGGCCTGGACCGCTGGTTCGTGGGGGCGGAATGCAACACGTGCTACAACTGCCTGGACCGTCATATAGACGAAGGCCGCGATGAACAGCTGGCCGTGATCTACGACAGCCCGATCACCGGCAAGAAGGCCACGTTCACCTACCTTCAAATGCTCTACGAAGTGTCGACCTTCGCCGCTGTCTTAAAGGCACAAGGGGTGGAAAAGGGTGACCGGGTGATCTGCTATATGCCGATGATCCCCGAAGCCACATTCGCCATGCTGGCCTGTGCCCGTATTGGCGCCGTGCACTCGGTGGTTTTTGGCGGATTTGCCCCCAAAGAGCTGGCCACCCGGATTGACGATGCCAAGCCAAAACTCATCGTCACCGCCTCTTGCGGCATCGAGCCTGGCCGGATTGTGGAATACAAGCCCCTGCTCGATGAGGCTATTGAGCTCTCAACCCACAAGCCGGACGGCTGCATCCTGCTGCAGCGCGAGGAGGCCGAGGCCTCCATGATCGACGGCCGCGACAAAGATTGGGCCGAGCTGGTCAACGCCGCAAAGGCGGCCGGCGAGACGGCAGACTGTGTTCCGGTTGCTGCCACCGACCCGCTCTACATCCTCTACACCTCCGGCACCACGGGTGTGCCCAAGGGTGTGGTGCGCGACAATGGCGGGCATATGGTGGCTCTCAAGTGGACCATGTGGAACATGTACGGCATCTCGCCAGGCGACATCTGGTGGACCGCGTCTGATGTGGGCTGGGTCGTGGGCCATTCCTACATTGTCTATGCGCCGCTCCTGCATGGCTGCACGACCATCGTGTTTGAAGGAAAGCCTGTGGGAACCCCCGATGCAGGCACGTTCTGGCGGGTGATTTCCGAGCATAATGTCAGCGCACTCTTCACTGCGCCCACTGCGTTCCGCGCCATCAAGAAGGAAGATCCCAAGGGCGAGTTGATCGGCAATTATGACATGTCGAGCTTCAAGACCTTGTTCCTGGCCGGCGAACGGGCGGATCCCGACACACTGCAATGGGCCGAAGAAAAGCTTCAGGTGCCGGTGATTGACCATTGGTGGCAGACGGAAACGGGCTGGACCATTGCCGGCAACCCGGTGGGGCTTGGCGTTTTGCCGGTGAAGCATGGCTCCTCCACCGTTCCGATGCCCGGCTATCACATGCGCATTCTGGATGATGAGGGCAATGAGGTGAAACGCGGCGATATTGGCGCGATTTGCGTGAAATTGCCCCTGCCGCCCGGCTGTCTGCCTACTCTCTGGCAGGACAATGAGCGCTTCCTAGAAAGCTACATGTCCGCGTTCCCGGGGCATTATGAGACTTCTGATGCCGGCTATATGGATGAAGATGGCTACATCTACATCATGGCCCGCACGGACGATATCATCAACGTGGCAGGCCATAGGCTCTCCACGGGCGGCATGGAAGAGGTCCTGGCCTCGCACCCGGACGTGGCCGAGTGTGCCGTCTTGGGGATCGCAGACACCCTTAAGGGGCAGATTCCCGCGGGCTTCATTGTTCTCAATTCCGGCGTGGACCGTGCTGCAGATGAAATCGAGCGCGAATGTGTGGGGCTCGTGCGCCAGAAAATTGGCCCGGTCGCAGCCTTTAAGACCGCCGTGACCGTCGCCCGGCTGCCCAAGACCCGCTCCGGCAAGATCCTGCGCGGAACCATGCGTAAAATCGCCGATGGTGAAGACTGGTCCATGCCGGCCACGATCGATGATCCTGTCATTCTCGACGAGATTACGGATGCTATGAAGGACCGCGGCATTGTGGGCTGAGGCCTGAGCATGGCTTGAAACTCTCGCCGCACCCCGCCAAATTGCCTCTTGTTGTTCCTGTTCACCTCGTAAATCTTGGGGCATGCGCAAAAAGAGGCGAATTCCACTGTCAACGTTGCTCACCGGGTCGGTCGGCATCCTGGTGACGGTGACGGTTGTCTTGGTGCTGTTCTTTTCAGCCGCAGCGAACGTGCGCAACACGTTCGATCTGATGCGGTTCGTTGCCGAACAGGCCATGGATGCGCTCGATGAAGATATCCGCGCGCACTTGGACCCGGCGGCTTCACTCATCAATCAGCTGCGCAAACGCGTGGATCAAGGCCGGATTGAGCCCTCTGACAACGAGGCGATCGCAAGATTTGCAAGCGGGGCCATGGCCGCAGCGCCACAGATTGCCGGTCTGGTGGTGTGGGACGAGGCGCTCCGTGAAATCGAAGTGCTGCGCAGCAACGCCCGCGGGATCAACATCAAGGTGGGCACCGGTGACGATCCGGAGGGCACGAAAGTATTGGCATCCCAACTGCGCGCCCTGGGCAAGCCCTTGTGGGGTGAGCCTTTTTTCGACGACGGTGTCACCTATGTGAACATTCTTTCCCCGCTTTCCCGGCAGGGAAAGTTCATAGGGATGGCCGCGAGCGGCGTCACGATTTCTGATCTTTCTGCGTTCTTGGCGAGCGGGTCGACACGCTACAACGTGACCCCGTTCATACTTTACGACGGCAAGCACGTTCTTGCGCACCCTGAACTGGTGCAAAAGACCGCCCAAACACAAAACCAAGAGGCAAACAAAGGCCTTACACCGATCAACCAGTTTCCGGATACGGTGGTCAGCCGGTTCCATGAAGCCGACGTCATTAACACGCCAGAAAGCATGACCATCTCGATGAGGTCCTTGGAGGTCGGCGATGAGGAATACTTCATTCTCTCCCGGGAGCTTTCCGGTTACAGCGACAAACCTTTCACCATAGGGGTTTATGCCCAGGAAGGCCGTTTCGATGAACAGTTTGACCGCCTGGGATGGTCCATCTTGATCGGGTTTGCCTTGTTGGCCATTTCAATCCTGGTCGCTTGGTATTTGGGGCGCCGTCTCGCAGCTCCGGTCACTCAAATCTCCGAAGCCGCCGAGCTGGTGAGTGCGCTGGATCTCTCCAAAATCCCCAAACTCAGAGCCTCCCACGTGAAGGAACTAGACACCCAGGTGAATGCCTTCAACCGCATGACGTCGGCTTTGCGCCTGTTTGAGACCTATGTACCCAAAAGCCTGGTGACTCGCATGTTGCGGGACAGCAATCCGGGCGCAGGCAAACCTCACGAGCAGATCTTGACCGTGATGTTTGTGGATGTCATCGGGTTTACAGCCGCCTCAGAGAACATGTCGCCGGGTCAAGTGGCCGAAATGCTCAACGCCTACTTCACAGTGGTCAACCGCTGCATCGATGCAGAAGGCGGCACAGTGGACAAATATATTGGCGATGCGGTAATGGCCTTTTGGGGGGCTCCGGAAGCCCAAGCCGATCATGCAGCCCGCGCCTGCCGGGCGGCCCTGGCCATTGCCAAGGCGGCGGAGAGCGACCCGCAGTTTCCCGATTTTCGCCTGAAGGTCGCCATTCACACTGGCCCCCTCTTGGTGGGCGATATCGGGGCGCCTGGGCGTATCAATTTCACAGTAATCGGCGATACGGTGAACACCTGTTCGCGCATTGAATCCTTAGGCTCACAGATTGATGATGGCAGCCGGGTGTTGGCCATGGCAAGCCGGGAAACAGTGGATGCGGCCGGAGGGGGCTTTGAGACCCGCAAACTGGGCGCGTTCAGCGTGAAGGGGCGGGCGCGCAAGGTGGAAGTACTCCTCTTGGGCGGGCAGGCATAAACCAAAACAATTTGTGATGCGCCACAGTGACCGCTTGCGGCTTTTGTCACAACAGTTCAAACAGTTGCGCTAATGACGAACACTGAAATCAAGGAGCGCTATGCGCGTCCAAAACGTGAGATCGATCGCTGACTACGCCGAGCCCCAATCGCCGGGCTGGGGTACCGTAGGCTCGACGGATGTAGAGATGGTACCGGCCCCGCTGGGCCTGCAGCCCAACGAGTATGTTCAAGTCTCTTGGGAGGAGCGACCCTATGGGCTTCTGGAGCAGGCCAGCCTTAGGGCTGTGCATGATGGCGCAAAGATTGCGGTACACCTGAGCTGGGCAGACGCCCAACCCTCCACCGGCGCAGGCGAAGGTTTTCCGGACGGCGCTGCATTGGCTTTCCCCGTGCGCGGGGAGCCGGAACTGATGCTCATGGGCTCACCGGATGCTCCCATGCAATTTGTGCAATGGCAGGCCTCCAAGAAGGAGGCGCGATCGGTGCTGGCCAAAGGCATTGGATCAAGTCGTCCAGGAGAGCCGGTTGATGAAACGGCCAAAGCATCCTGGTCAGGCGGCTTGTGGACTGTGGTGTTCACCCGATCTCTGGCCGGTTCGGGGGAGAGCGCCAGTCTTGTGCCCGGGAGCACAAGTCAGATAGGAATTGCCGTGTGGAATGGCAGTAATGAAGAACGTGCCGGCATCAAAGCCGTCTCCCCGGACTGGACCGCACTTTCTCTTGACCCCTAACAGTACACTGAAGGACCTGAGGATAAGATGACAAGCAAACGCCAAGTAGCCATGGTCATTGATCTGAACAAGTGTATCGGATGCCAAACCTGCACCATCGCCTGCAAAACTCAGTGGACCAACAGGGAGGGCATGGAAGGCATGTGGTGGAACACCGTGGCCACGGCCCCGGGCGAAGGCACGCCAAAAGGCTGGGAGAAGATGGGCGGCGGGTTCCGCAAGGGCAAAGCCCAACCTGGAAAACTGCCCAAGCAAGGCGAATTCGGCACGGCCTGGAACTTCAATACGGATGCAGCCCTTTTTCAGGGCGATACTCACAACACTCTAGGCCCCATCACCGGCGATCCGGACTGGGGCACCAACTGGGATGAAGATGTGGGCGGCGGGGAGTACCCCAATTCTTTCCAGTTCTACATTCCGCGCATCTGCAACCACTGTACCAAGCCCGCGTGTATGGAAGCCTGTCCGCGCGGGGCGATTTTCAAGCGGGAAGAAGACGGTATCGTGGTGATCAATGAAGACCATTGCCGCGGCTTCCGGTTCTGCCAGGAAGCCTGCCCGTACAAAGAAATCTACTACAACACCGTGTCGGGTGTTTCCCAGAAATGCATCATGTGCGCCCCACGCCTGGAAGAAGGCGTGCCCACGGCCTGCTCGCGACAATGTCCAGGCAGGGTGCGGTTCTTAGGGTTTCTGGACGACGAAGACGGGCCAATCCACAAGCTGGTCTACCAGTACAAGGTGGCCCTGGCGCTGCACCCGGAATATGAGACCGAGCCCAATGTGTTCTACATTCCCCCACTCGCTCCGCCCTCGTTTGACGACGAGGGCAATCCGATCGACGAGGACCGTATACCCCTGGACTATCTTGAATCCTTGTTCGGCAAAGAGGTGGGTCCGGCCGTTGAGCTCTTGAAAGCAGAAAAAGCGAAGAAGAAAGCAGGCAGTGACTCCGATCTGATGGACACGCTCATTGCCCGTAACTGGATGGACATGTTCGGCCCCTTCACAACCAATCCGAAGGATGTGGCCAGAACCCTGGAACAACGCGTTCAAAACCGGCAAGGGTGAGCATGAGCAACGGCCTTACGCGAAGAAGTTTTCTGAAAGCCGGCGCGCTCACCGCCGCCAGCCTGGCCATGCCCAACTTCCTGGCGCGTTCGGGCGGATCGCTCCAGGCACTGGCGGCAGAAACCCCGCCTGATTTCAATTCTGCGCTCGATGTCTACCGCAATGCCTGGACCTGGGACAAAACCGTGCGCGGTACGCATATGATCAACTGCTGGTATCAGGCTCACTGTGCGTTTGATGTTTACGTAAAGGACGGCATCGTTTTCCGGGAGGAACAGGCCGCTGAGTATCAGCAGCTGAACCCGGACGTACCGGACATGAACCCGCGCGGCTGCCAGAAGGGCTGCAGTTTTTCCCACCGGATGTATGAGCACAACCGGATCAAGCATCCCATGCGCCGAGCCGGCGGGCGCGGGAGTGGCAAGTGGGAACAGGTGAGCTGGGATGACGCGCTCAACGCGATCGCCGACGCCTTCATCGACACTATGATCGAAGAGGGCACAGACAGGGTGATCTGGGATCTGGGTCCGGACATCAACATTGGTGCGGCCAATGCAGCCCAGGCGCGCCTGGCGCAGCTGACCCACTCCATCTGCCTTGATTCCAACTCGAGCAATGGTGATGGCCACCGCGGCGCGTTCGAAACCTTTGGAAACGTTTATATCGAGCGCTCGCTTGAGGATTATTTCTACTCAGACGTAATCATCATTTGGGGCGCCAACCCGATCTTCACCTCCATCCCCAACGCCCACTTCTTCACCGAAGCGCGCTACAACGGCACGGAGATCGTCTGCATCGCCCCTGATTACAGCGCATCAGCCACAAAGGCTGATCTTTGGGTGCCGGTAAAGCCCGGAACCGATGCGGCGCTGGCGCTGGCCGTTTGCTGGCAGATTGTCGAGGGCGGCCACGTCAACGAGGCCTTTGTGTCTGAGCAATCGGACCTGCCTCTCTTGGTGCGCACCGATACCGGAAAGTTTCTCACTGAGAAGGACGTGGATGGCGGGCTGGAGAGCAGCTTCTACATGGCGGCCAAGGGCGGTGAACTGCGCGAAGTCGATCGCAAAGATCTTGGTCTGGATGGCTTTGCGCCCGACATGGAAGCTGCCTTTGAGGTGCCGCTAGAAGACGGCACCAAGGTTCAGGTCCGCACGGTGTTCTCGCTGCTGAAGGAGCGCTTGTCTGCCTATACGCCCGAGGCGGCGTCTGAAATGTGCGGCACGTCACCGGGGCTGATCCGCCGGCTCTCCAAGATGGTGATTGAGGCCAAGGCGCTTTCCAACGTCTCTGGCAGCAGCATGAATAAATACTTCCATGGCAACCTCACTGAACGCGCCATGATCTTGATCTGGGTGCTGCTGGGCCAAATGGGCCGGAAGGGCGCAGGCTATTCGGCCTTCGGCTTCCTCGCCAATGATGGCTGGGAAGACTATGTGTCGGGCCTGCGCATGAAAGACCGGTTCACGTTCGGCGCGGAAATCGGCCTTGATCTTGTGTGGGATTGGATGAAGGGTGAGACCTCAGAACAGTTCTTCAAGAAACTCTCCACCAGTCAGTTCATCGATCCAGGCGGCAATCTGCCCGTGTGGACCTCAAGCGCATTGTTCTGGCATGTGCATGGCGGTGTGGCCGAGCTTGCCGAGCAGGCCGATCAATGGGTGCCGAACCTCAAGAAGCCGGTCAAAGAGGCATTGCACGAGAGCCTTGAGCAAAAATGGCTGCCCTTGCAGCCGCCTGCCGGCAAAACTCCGCGCATCATGTTCCACTATTGCTCCAACCCTCTCAGGAGCGTGCGCGGCAGCCAGAAGCTGCTCGAGGTGTTGTGGCCCAAGCTCAAATTGTCGGTTGCGATTGACTTTCGCATGTCCTCCACCGCACTGCAGGCAGACTACGTCTTGCCCGCTGCGGCCTGGTACGAAGTCACAGATCACAAGTGGGTAACGCCGCTGGTGCCCTACAACCATGTGACCAACAAGGCCGTGGAGCCACTTGGGGAGGCCAAACCGGACTTCTGGATCTTCACCATGTTGGCCAAGCACATTGAAGCGCGGGCCAAAGCGCGCGGGCTGGATTTGGTGGAGAGCCATTTGGGCAAAGAGATCCGTCTCGCCAGCCTCTATCAGGACATGACCATGGATGGGCGGTTTTCTGAGGATGACGGCGATGCAGCTGCCGGAGCAATCCTGGAGCAATCGAGCAACCTCTCTCACGTGAGCTGGGAAGAGCAGAAAGAGACCGGCTTTGTCCGCTATGACGGCATAGGCCTCAGCCCGCTTTCCATCGGCAATGCCGGTGAGTTGAAAGAAGGCGAGCCGTTCATCCCGCTGACCTATCATATTGACGACAAACAGCCCTACCCCACGCAAACCCGGCGCATTCAGTTCTATCTGGACCATCCGCTCTATCTGGATCATGACGAGCACCTGCCGCGGTTCAAAGCCCCGCCGAGCATTGGTGGCGATTATCCGCTGACCATGACCGGTGGCCATACCCGCTGGTCGGTGCACAGTGTGTGGCGCGACAATGCGCTGATGCAGCGGCTCAACCGGGGCCAGCCCTACATCGTCATGGGACAAAAGGATGCCGAGATGCGCTCCATCGCCGATGGAGACTGGGTGAGATGCTATAACGATGTGGGTGAGTTCTTCGTGCGCGCCAAGGTGATCACCGGCGCGATGCCCGGTCAGACCATCATGTATCACTCCTGGGAAAACTATCAGTTTGCCGGATCAGGCGATGCGCGCAGCGTATCCCCTTCGCCGATCAACCCGGTGGAACTGGCCGGCGACCATGCCCACCTGAAGATAGGGATGTTGGAAGGCCAGCCCGGCTGCTTTGACCGGGACACGCGTATTGAAATCGAGAAGATCGGCCCTGAGGATCGCGCCCGCTTAGGCAAGGGCTAACGCTGAGATGAGCGCTGAGCCTCCTCTCACCGCGCTTGAGCGCAGCGTGTTCTACCGCGGTCTGGCCGAAGCGTTCCGCAGCCCCTCTGGCGGTGTGAATGTCTTGGATGAGAGCTGGATACCCGCTCCATCGCCAAACGCGAAAACCGAGTTCTTGGAAGCTTTTGAACCGTCTGTCTCCAAGGCCGCGTGCTCGCTTTACGAAAGCGCCCATTCGAACCGCGATCAGACCGCACTGTTTGAAGAGCTGATCCGCTGGTACGACCACTTCGGGCTGCAGCGTAAAGCCAAGGCAGAGCTCCCCGATCACATTTCGGTCGAATTGGAATTCATGCACTTTCTCTGCTACCGCGAGCACTTGTCAGAGGGCGATGAAGCCGCCATTGGGCCATTGCGCCGGGCCCAGAAAGAATTTCTTAACAACCATTTACATCCTCTTAGCATATCCATTCTAGGTTACAGCCAACCTTTCGCGAATCGGTTCAAAGTGCTTTGTGGCAATTGTGAACAGTTTTTGCGGGAGCACACATTAGTGCTGGAGAATGGATGATCCATCTTCGGAAGGCCTAACAAACGCCTTCTCCGGGTCACCAAGCTGCCACTTAATGTGTGAGAATTATGCGCGGTAGATCAGCGCATAACCCGGCGTGTTGCGCCTGTTTGATGAGTCTTTTCGGTTAGTGCGCGTACTTGGAGTGAGCGGGGTCGGCCTGTTTACGCTTGATGAGTTTTGGGCACCGATCGGGGAGATTGCTCTTGTATCTAATCGGCCAAGATGCCGGGCTTCCGGCTATTGATCCGGACGAAATGAACGGGCGGACGCGCACTTTCCTCATTTTGCAGGGACCGCCAAGCTCATTCTTTCGCCGCCTGTCGCGCAAGATCGCGGCGCAAGGCGGACGGACGATCAAGATAAACTTCAATGCCAGCGACTGGCTCTATTCGTTGGGCATGAACACGGTCAATTTCAAGCGCTCTGCCACAGTTTGGCCCGGGTGGGTGCGCGAGTTTGCCCGCGCCCATCACGTCACCGATCTGATCGTGTACGGCGATTGCCGCGAATACCACAAAGTGGCCATCAGCATGCTTCGGCCCATGGGCGTAATGGTCCATGTGCTGGAAGAAGGTTATGTGCGCCCTGCTTGGATTACGTATGAGCGCAATGGCGTCAACGGCCACTCCAGACTGGCGGACATGTCGTTGGCTGACATTGACACCGACAAGGTCCTGGCCGCCGAAGCCGATGAGACAAACAACATTCAAGGCACCATGTGGTCTTATGTGTTGCGCGGCATGTTCTACTATGCTGCTGCCTATTGGACGCGGCCGCTGTTTCCGTTCTACCGAAGCCATCGGACCCAAGGCACGGTTGAAGAGGCTTGGATGTGGCTGAAACGGCTGCCGCTGCTGCCGAAAAACCGGCTGGATGCCAAACTACGCGGAGGTCAGATTGCCCGCGGCAACACGCCTTACTTCCTGGTGCTGCTGCAATTGGCCGGCGACTCCCAAATGCGCGAGCATAGCGGCTTTCAATCAATTTCAGAGTTCATCGAACTGTGCATCCGCTCGTTCTCCGCGGCCGCGCGGCCTAACCAGCGCTTGGTGTTCAAAAGCCATCCGCTGGATTCCAATGCGCCCTACCTGCGCAACGAGATTGAGCTGCTGGCAGAACGGTATGGACTGATCGGGCGCTGCGAGCTGATTGATGGCGGCAAGCTGGCCTACCTCACAGACAATGCCCGGGGCGTGGTCTCGATAAACTCCACTGCCTGCCAGGTGTCCATTCGGCGGGGCATTCCCACGAAAGTTCTGGGTCGCGCCATCTACAACCATCGCTCATTGGCCGCCAGTGGCTCGCTTGAAGACTTCTTCCGCACTCCAGAAGCGCCGGACATAGAGGCCTACAAGCTCTTCCATCGGTTCCTGCTGCTGACGGTGCAGATCAAGGGAAGTTTCTATTCACAAGAGGGCATTGAGCTGGCGCTGGACCCGCTGGTTGAAAAGATGTTCGCCAAGATTGACCCGACGGACGCCTATGTGCGCGTCCGCCCGCCTGCCGTGGTGGAAGCTGGCGCGCTGAAAGAAGCTGGCGCGCTGAAATACGGGTCGTGAGTTTCAGTGGTGTTTTTGAGTACGTACGGGAATCTTAAAAGTGGGCACTTGGGAAAAAGCTAGGAACCTTGCGCTGTTGCCGTTTTGGGGGCTGCAGGTTTTTGGCATGTCCAAATCTTTCGCAGCAAACCCTGTGATCGGGAGTTCAGCCTTGAACCGGCTGGGCCTCCATGCCGGTCGGGTTGCTGTCGCCCATACTATGGCCAAACTGCGCTGGGCGTTTTTGGCTTGGCAGGTGCCGGCGGAACTTAGGAAGTCGTTTCAGGCGCAGGGCTTTGTTGTTATTCCCAATCTACTGCCGCAGAGCCAATTTGATGCTCTGCGCCAGCAACTGGCCACACAGAGCGGCTGCGAGGTGCGCGAGTGCATACAAGGCGATACCCTGACCCACAGAGTGCTCTTGGATGAAGACACTCTGGAGCGACTGCCTCTTATGCGCAGGCTCTTGGATCATCCGCTGTTTGAACCTCTGCTGACCCATTGCGGGGCCAACCGTAAGCGACCTTTGCATTACATTCAGAGCATCAAAAACGGTGTCGCTCACGGCAAAGCAGATCCGCAAAAGGCGCTGCACGCCGATACGTTCCACCCAACCATGAAAGCCTGGTACTTTCTGGACGATGTGGACCCGGACCGCGGCCCATTCACCTATGTGCCGGGCTCCAACCGGTGCACGCGCGAACGGCTCGCCTGGGAGTACCGCCGCAGCCTGACCGCTAAATCCGATCCGGATGGCTATTCAGAGCGCGGCTCGCTGAGAGTGGCCCCGGAAGATTTGCGTGCCCTCGGCCTGCCAGATCCCATGGCGCTTGCGGTGAAGAAAAACACACTGGTGGTGGCCAACACGTGCGGCTTCCATTGCCGCGGTAAAGCCAAAGCTGGCATGGACCGCCTGGAAATCTGGTCGTTCAGCCGCACCAACCCGTTCAATCCCTTTCCGGGCATTGGCTCAAAGCTGGCCAGCCGGCTGGAGCACCGCGCAGCCAAAGCCCTGTGGAAATGGCGAGACAAGCAAGCTGAGGCAAAAGGGGTTTTGTCCAGCTGGCACCCGGTTCCAGGGCACGTCATGTCCAACCGGCCTTTAACCGAGTGAACTTGGGGAAAGACGTAACAGTATGCGTACACTTATGCGTTCTTGGGGTGGTTCTGTGAGTACCCAACCGGTTGGTCTGAGGCTTCGTGCCGCGCGCCGGCTTGTTTGGACCGTCTTCCTCGCGCTGGGGTTAAGCGCTTGCGCGACGGTGCCGGCCGACGGACCGGAGACAGGCGCTGTGACAACTCAGAACGAAGCGCTCGATTTGGAGATCTACACGATCGACCGGGAAGTCGCCTCAATCGTTGGCCGCGAACATCGCCCCAGCTTGCTGACCCGTCTGGGACGTAACCGCCGGTCTGTGACGCCCGTTTTAGGAGCAGGTGATGTGGTGGGCGTGACGGTTTGGGAATCTGTTGACGGCGGCCTGTTTGCCGGCGGCGCGGCGGGCGGACGCAGCGCCGCGCTGGACGACATCCTGATCGACCGCAAGGGCATGGCGTTTATCCCTTATGCGGGCCGCCTGCGTCTGGGCGGAAAGACCGTCGAAGGCGCCCGCCGGCTCATTCAAGACAGCCTGGCCAAGGAAACTCTTAAGCCCCAGGTGGAAGTAAGACTGAAGTCCGACAAGAAACACCGGGTGGCCGTTACCGGGCTGGTCG
>JBCDIP010000028.1:0-13453 GCA_038748855.1 Pseudomonadota bacterium | reverse complement strand
GCGAAGGGGCCATTACCTCGCCCTCGGTGAAAGCGCTTGGCACCTACCTCACGCATCAGCCGCCCAAGCGCCGCTTTCTGGCGCTGTTCTCCGGCAGTCACTTCTTTTCCGTGCTGATCAATCTTGGCGCGGTGAGCTTGCTCACGCCATTCATTCAGCGGGGTGTCAGGGGCGATGCCCCCCTTGATGCGCCGCTTGATGAAGTGCAGCAGATCCGCGAACGCCGCCAGTTGTCCGCAGTACATCGCGGGTTTTGCTGGTTTCTCGTTTGGGCACCTACTGCCGTGACACAAGCTATCCTCCCTGGGCTTTTGACCGACATTGATGCAGCAAGGCTCATGGCTCTGGGGTTTTGCATGACCCTGGTCATGCTGGCGGTTGGCTGGTTGGAGGACACACTCGTTTGGGCCAAAACAGGTCAACGCCTGCGGGCAAGCGGTCAGGTCCAGGTTGCGCAGCCGCCGCAGCTGCCAAAGTCACCGGCGCGCAGCCTGGCCTTCGTGTGCGCTGCCCTGATCGCCATCACATACACCGCAAAGACGTTGGGCGGCGTGACCATTGTTTCCGGGGTAATGCTGGCAGCGCCGTTGGTGGTCATCGTGTGGGTTTGGGCGCAAGGCAGCGCAACTGAGCATGGGCCCATAGCGCGCTACCGGCAGATTGCCTTGGTCAGCATGCCTGGCTTCATGCGCGAACTGGTGTTCATCTCCTGCGCCGGCTTTATCGGCACCGCGGGCGCCTTTCTAGTGCCGGCCGATCAGCTGGCAGCATTGGTAGAGGCTTGGGCGGTGCCGGGCTGGATGTTCATGCTTGGTCTGTCGGTTTTGGTGCTCATTGCCGGTCATGTTGCGTTGAGCCCCATTACGATGGCTGTGTTCCTGGGGTCAGTTGTGGCCCATATGCCTTCAGTCCCGGTGGATATCACCCTGTGTGCGCTGGCGATTGCCGCGGGAACAGCCATCAGCTCTCTTGGCGCCCCCTTTGCGTCCGCGGTTTTGATGCTCTCCAAGGCGTCCGGTTATCCTACAACCACGCTCACCTGGTCGTGGAACGGTCTCAACACCCTGTTGAGTGTTGCTGCTCTGGGTGTGATCTACATCGTTTACACCGCGCTTGGCGTGTGAAGGCGTGCGCGTTCAGCCTCCAAAACGCAGGATCTTGAACGTGTCCACTTCGTCGATCATCTTCTTGTGGAACTCCACGAGCTCCTTTGCGTTGACCGGGAAGCTGCGATCGTAAATCTTCTGCATGAGCGCAATCATCTCCCCGTCTACCAACTCCGGATGGCGTACAAAGAACGTATCCATAACCCAGTCCGGGAAAGAACGCGCTTCAACAGGTGTGTCCACAAGGATGTTCACATGCGAGTGGCGCGGATCGCGTTCCACACGCTCCAGCGTTGAGCGGATCGCGTCTTCCCCACCCTCCAGGGCCTGGATGAAAGTGCCATTCTCATAAAATAGAACGCCAGTGACACCGTCCGCCTTATTGTGCTTCTGGCAAGCACGCACAATGTCGGCAAGGTTTTCCTCAACCTTGTCTGTGTCGATATTTGACTGACTTGTGTAAAAGATAAGATGCATACCTTCAGCACCGCGTTTATTCACAGCCAACCGAGGCAGTGTAAACTAACGTTTTAGTGATTTTTGTCCTAAGTCAAGAGCTGCACGGTTTAGCGCGCATTGGGCCATCTAGTCGATTTGGCGAAGGTATATACCCGAAAAGGCAAGTCTAACGTGGGATGAGCTTTATGCTCACAACAATTGTGTTTGGGTCTTCGCCGACAAGGAACGAAGCGCCTGCTTGTTCAAGTGCGTTACGGACGGCGTCAATCGTGGCTGGGCGGGCAGGCTGGATCCCGGCTTCTAATCTGACAATCGTGGCCTTGTTGACACCCGCCAGCTCTGCAAGATCGCGGACAGACAAACCCAGCCCGCTCCGTGCCATGCGGATGTGGCGCGGATCGATGAATTTAGTGTCTGTGAAAGTGCTGCCTGACATCCCTCTGCTCGGACCGTCCTACGACGGCATTGTGGAGATGGATTATTGACCGTGTGAACCAAAAAGCGTACCTTGTACGTATTGTGGGTTATTATTGTACGCTCGATGGAAGTCGAATTCAACGAAAACCATCAACGCCGAAACGTGACGCGTGTGTAAAGACATCGAGTTCACAGATACAAGAGGGCAGTATTTTGACAGGCGGCACTGAGAATTCTTCAGCTGAGTTGCGTGACTTGGTGCGCTCAATCGAGAAAATGCAAGCGCTGGCCGCCAAGAACGAGTTCAAGTTCCTGGCCTACCTGCTGGAGATGGCCCGCATGGAGGCGGTCACCCTCCTCCATGCGAAAGTGAAATAGGTTGGCCACTCAGCCTTCGATTTTCACGTACTCAAAGTCACCAGGCTTGTTGTCGATTCCCACCTTGGGTGGTGCGATCCAGTTTGCGAACTTGCCGGGCTCCCAGCAGGGTTTCATCAAAGACGCAATGTAGTCGCCATCTGCCTTTGAGGGCAGGAAGTCATCCTTGGCGCTGTCCCAGGCACCATTCTGCAAAAGCTTGCCGCAAGGCGTGATGTTGGCTGAAGAGAATTCTCCAATCTGCCGGTGGAAGCCCACATGGGGCAGGGTAATCTGGAAGTCGACGCCTTCTTTGCGGATTGTGTTGTTCCACAAGGTGATGCCCTTATCGCAGTCTCTCACATAGTCATCGCGCAGGCGCGCATTGAGAGCTGACAGAGCCGGTTCATCCACCATCTTGATTTCGCTGTCGATGAGGCGCATCACCGGATAGGTATCGCTCAAGAGCTTGTGGTCATCGTGGAGCCGGTTCTCCTTGTAGCGACCCTTTACGCCAGCGTTGAAGGCGTTTGCCGCGTTGGTGGAGACTTCCGAGCCGAACAGGTCAAGCGAGAGTGAGAAGTGCAGGTTGCATTTCTTCTGGATGGTCGGCAGATCAATGACCCCAAGGTTACGTATGGCTTCAACGTCGTAAGGATCGTCGATGCCGGCCTCTTTCATGGCCTGGCAGGTGCGCTTAATCACCCGTTGCACGCCGGTGGCCCCCACGAACATGTGGTGGGCCTCTTCGGTGAGCATGAAGCGGCAGGTGCGCGAAAGGGGATCAAACCCGGACTGGGCGAGTGCCTCAAGCTGCATCTTTCCGTCACGGTCGGTAAAGGTGGTGAACATAAAGAATGAGAGCCAATCGGGAGTGGCCTCATTGAAAGCACCCAGCATACGCGGATGATCCTCATGGCCTGACGAGCGCCGCAGCAGCTCTTCGGCTTCCTCCCGGCCATCCCTGCCGAAATACTTCTGCAGCAGATATACCATCGCCCAGAGATGGCGGCCTTCTTCCACGTTCACCTGGAAGAGGTTGCGCATGTCATAAAGCGACGGTGCGGTTTTGCCCAAATGGCGCTGCTGCTCCACAGACGCAGGTTCGGTGTCGCCCTGGATCACGATGAGGCGGCGCAGCATCGCCCGGTGCTCGCCGGGTACTTCCTGCCAAGCCGGCTCGCCGGCTTGCTCGCCGCAGGGAATGGTGCGGCCCTCTTCTTGCGGGGCCAGCAGAATACCCCAGCGGTACTCGGGCATACGCACATAGCCGAACTTGGCCCAGCCGTCCAAGTCAACGCTAACGGCTGTTCTTAAGTAAACCAGTTTCTCCTGAAAGCCGTCCGGCCCCATGTCATTCCACCAGTCCAGATAGCCAGGGTGCCATCGCTCCAGCGCTTTCAACACACGGCGGTCTTCCGACAGACCGATATTGTTCGGAATCGTGGTGGAGTAATCGACGTTCATTGATGTAGCCATCAGGGGATCCTTTATACGCGGGTGAAATCATAATCAGGCCGCTGGCCTGAGCCATAGCGCTGGAGAGCGCCATCGGGGCCAACGGCGTTGGGCCGTTGGAAAATCCAATTCTGCCAGGCGGTGAGGCGGCCGAAGATCTTCGTTTCCATGGTTTCCGGGCCGGCAAAGCGCAAATTGGCTTCCATGCCAGTGAGGCCATCCGGGGAGAAGCTGGCGCGCTCTTCCACGAACAGGCGAACCTCGTCCTCCCAGTCAATATCATCATAGGCAAAGGTAATGAGGCCCATCTCCTCAGCGGTCTCAGCATCGAGAGCTTCGCCTACCGTCTGGCGGGCGCCGTCAAACGCTTCGGGTTCACCCAGGAAGCGGGTTTCAAGCCGTGAGATGCCGTTGGACATGGGCCGAGCGCCAAAGTTGACGTCGCCTAGGCTCAAGGCCGCTTCGGGCCGGTTATCGCCTTCAAACTGGCCAATGAGCATGTAGGACCGGTCCGCCGCAAACACCAGCTCGGCCAACGTTCCGGCAAAGCAGCTCCCAGGCTCGATCAACGTCACCAAAGAGCGGGCTGTCAGATCAAGCCGTTTCAGAACACGGGTCCAGTAATGGCTGATCTCGCGCATCAGCCAATCATCAGCATGTGCGGTCAGGAACGCATCATAAGCCAGCACCTGATCAGGATCGCCTTGGGACTTGATCTGTATGAGGGCGATTTCTGGCTCGTTGCTGCGCAGGTGCAAGATGGCATCGTCCAGCTCGCGGGCAAGGGCAAGGCACCAGAACTGATCGCCCAACGCATGGGCGGCCTCCAGGTCCTCAGGCGGCGCGGTCTCTGGACTGGCGATCGACAACGTCGCAATGCGCTCCCCGCGGTCCAGTTCGACGGTCACATGAGAATACCGCACATGATCATCGCCGAATGACCGGGCGAGGGGAGTGAGCGCAACGCCCTTGGCGTCTTTGGGACGGTCCGATTTGGCCGCAAACTCGCCGCAGCGCTGTTCCAGTAAGTCATCCAGCTTGGAGTTCGCCACCACATCGTCCACCAGGCGCCAGTCGGCGGCCCGCTTGCCCTTGATGCCTTCCTCAATGGTGCAGAAGACGTCGGCCCTGTCGCGGCGGACCTTTCGTTTGTCGGTGACGCGCGTGAGCCCGCCAGTGCCCGGCAAAACGGCGAGCAGCGGTACTTCCGGCAGCGCGACGGACGCCGAGCCATCATCCACCAGCACGATGTGGTCGGCGGCCAGGGCCAACTCATAACCACCGCCAGCGGCCGTGCCGTTGACAACGCAGACATAATGCTGGCCCGATTGGGCGCCCGCCACTTCCATGGAGTTGCGGGTTTCATTGGTGAACTTGCAGAAGTTGACCTTGTGCGCATGGCTGGAGCCGGCGAGCATGCGGATATTGGCGCCGGCGCAGAACACTCTGTCTTTGGCAGAGCGCAACAGCACGACCTTCACCTCAGGGTGCTCAAAGCGCAGGCGCTGCACCGCATCGTTCAGCTCAATGTCGACGCCCAGGTCATAAGAGTTGAGCTTCAGCTCGTACCCTTCCACGAGGCCGCCATCCTCGGCAACGTCCATCCACAAGGTTGCTGTCTCCCCATCAACCTCGATCCTCCAATGGCGATAGCGCGACGGATCCGTCTGAAAATCGATAAGCATTCCGTTTCGTTCCCTCAAAATCGGAAATATAGTTCTTGTTTTTCGTCCCAGGTGAAGGTATAGGAATTATAATGTCAATGCAAGCCGTACATGACGCTGAACAGCAATTGACCGCCCGCGTCGGGTCTGCGGTGCGTGCCGCGCGCCGCGAGGCCGGTTTGCCGCGCCACGCCTTGGCAGAGGTGGCGGGCATTTCAGAGCGCTACATCGGGCAGCTGGAAACCGGGCGCGCGAACATCTCGCTCAATGTGCTCCAGAAAATCGCCGATGCGCTTGGAACAGAGATTGTGGACCTTCTGGAGCAGGCCCCGGTCTCTTATGCACCGCTGAGTGACTTGTTGGCGGGTTTGAACGAGGCGCAGCTGCGCGAGGCCCACACGCTCCTCTCCCGGCACTTTGAAGCCAAGCGCCGAGCCAAACGCGGCGTGGCGTTGGTGGGGCTGAGGGGCGCAGGCAAAACATCACTTGGGCGGGCCTTGGCGGACAAGTTGGGGCTCAGGTTCGTTCAGCTCACCCAGCTGGTCACCGAGCGTGCCGGCATGACCACTCAGGAACTCGTGGAATTGGCCGGCCTTGAAGCGTTCCGTCGCTTGGAGCGGGAAGCGTTGTTGGCGCTCGTCGCAGACGACGACAAAGTGGTGCTGGAGACCAGCGGAGGATTGGTGGGCGCGCCGGAGACCTACCGGTTGGTGCTGGAGCACTTCTACACCGTGTGGATCAAAGCGCAGCCGGAAGAGCATATGCAGCGCGTTGTTGATCAAAATGACCTCAGACCTATGGCGGGGCGGCCTGAAGCCATGAACGATCTCAAGGCCCTCTTGGCGGACCGCCAGCAGGCCTACGGTCAGGCTGCTGTGGAGCTGGATACGTCAGGGCTTGAAGAAGCCGATACGGCAGACCGCTTGGAGCGCCTGGTATCCCATCAGTTCCAGGAAAGCTGAAATCCCACCGCAAAAAAGTTTGCCTTTGTGCGAAACCTCACAGTGCTAAAGGCTGTTAACCTTTAGAAATGCCCTCATCACTTGATCAGAGTGAACAGAGATAAGACGCCCCACGAGGCGAAACAAAACAATAAAGGTTGCAAGCCGTAGTACCCCCTCCCCACTCCCAGCGGCTTGAACGGATGGCGGTCCTTGATGAAGGGCCGCCATCTTTGTTTAGCTTGCCGGAAGCTTTCGCGCAGAAGTTTAAAGAAAGCCCGGCGCCAGCTTAAATGTGTAAACGCGCACAAACATAGTGATCCCACACTCACCCAAATAGTGGATGTTTAGTTTTGGATATTTCAAATCTGTCACTGCTCGTGCCCTCTACTGCCAAAGCAAGTTGGCAACGGAACACGATCATGGAGCTCAGCGAACTACAGATGGCGTTGATCAGCCGGCGTCGTAACCGTCTCGGTTTTGCGCGCACGGCCGGGGTTGCCGTGCCGTTTCTTGATCACACGCACTGTCCGATCAATTTCGATGAGTTTGAGATCAGCGATGCTGAGGCTGAGCGTGTGGTCGGCGCTTTTCTGCAGCTGAACGGCGCTGACCGCAGACGGTTGAGCGGACCGGTCTATGATCATTACCTGGCGTCTGTCCGGGCCATGGATGGAGAGTACGCCGACGAGCGCGAGATGCTGGGCGGCAAGGAGCCACCGGTCTCGCGTGAAGATGTTTGGCGCCTGGTAACAGGCAGCGACCTGATGGTGCGCAAAGAAAACGGCCTGCTCTATGTGCTCCTGGTCAGCGACTGTGAATGGGAGCTGGACCATGGCTTTTGCATGATCTTCCGCCACGGCAGGGAGCTGGTGCGGGTGGGCGATCTGACCTGTGATTCCCTGGAAGGCGATCCTCAGGCCGCCAAAACTGAGTTTGCCCATCACTCTGATCTGGGCGTGCCAGCGATCATCTCTCACGAGCGCATGTAGTCCTGTGATCTAGGCGCTGAGCCTTGCGGTGAACTCGGAGACTTTCGCCAGCACGGTCTCCGGCTTGTCACGCTGGGGAGAATGACCGCAGTCCTCCAGGATAAGCGTCTCCACCGGCCCGCCCGATTGAGCCTCTGCGGCGCTGATGTGATCCAGGCTGCCATACTCATCGCCCCGGCCTTGAATGAGAAGCATGGGCACGGAGATGGCCGGCAAGAACTCTTCCAGGTTCCAGTTCAGAAAATCCGGGTTGAGCCAAGCGCCGCTCCAGCCATAGAAAGCGCAGTCCGTATTGCTGCCGTGGTACTTCTCCAGTCCGGCCTTTAGGCCCCCTTCTTCGTAGGCTTTCGTGGCGCGGGAAATGGCCTCCACATTCATGGGCTCATTGAAAAAATGGGGCGCCATCAAAATCAGACCTTTCAGGCGGGCGTCGGCTCGCGAGCCTGCATAGATTGCTGCGATTGATCCCCCATCGCTGTGGCCGAACAAGATGCCGGTGCGAAAGCCGATGGCGTCCAACACCTCGGGCAGCACGTCTTGGGCCTCATCGTGCATATAGCGCGCAGGCCGGGGCAGGGCGATCGGCGAGGAGTGCCCGTAGCCGAACCGCGAATAGACGAAGACACCATGCCCGGTGGCGCGGGCCAGGCGGGCTGGAAAGTCCTTCCACAGAGCAACGCAGCCAAGGCCCTCGTGCAGCAGTACAATGGTTGGCCCCTCCGTAGGGCTTGGACCGAAGCGTTGATACTCGACCCGGCCGCCACTCAAGTCCAGAAAGCCTGCATCATCGGAGATCATTCGCGCAGCTTGAACCTTTGGATTTTTCCGGTGGCCGTCTTGGGCAGATCGTCCACGAAGTCAATCCAGCGCGGATACTTCCACGCGCCCACTTCCTGCTTTACATGCTCCTTCAGGGTTTCAAAAAGATCGCCGGTCTCCTGGCCCTGGTTGAGCACCACGAAGGCTTTGGGCTTCAAGAGGCCTTCCTCATCCTCCTTGGCGACCACAGCCGCCTCCAGCACAGCTCCGTGCGAGACCAATGCGCTTTCCACCTCAAAGGGCGAAACCCAGATACCGGAGACCTTGAACATGTCATCGGTGCGCCCGCAATAATGGTAGAACCCGTCTGCATCGCGGTAATATTTGTCGCCGGTGCGGGTCCAGGCGCCCTCAAATGTGGCGCGTGATTTTGCCCGCTGGTTCCAATACCCGTTGGCAGCTGTGTTCCCGTGCACCACCAACTCGCCGATCTCATCATCGCCCAACTCGGCGCCATCCTCATCCACCAGCTTCAGACGGTATCCGGGTACGGCCTTGCCCGTCGTGCCATAACGCAGCTCGTCCGGCCGGTTCGACAGGAAGATGTGAAGCAACTCGGTGGAGCCGATGCCGTCAAGAATCTCAACGCCGAACTTCGCCTTCCAGCCTTGAGCCACGTCTTCCGGCAGCGCTTCGCCGGCTGAGATGCAGTGACGAAGACGCGCTGAGCCATTTTCCGGGGTGCAGGCAGGGTCCGCCAATATAGCCGCATAAAGCGTCGGCACACCAAAGAACAGGGTGGGCTGATGGTCTTTCAGCATGCCGAACACCGATTGCGGCGTGGGCCGTCCAGGCAGCAAGGTCGCCGTGGCGCCTGTGGCCATGGTGAAGGTCATGGCATTGCCCAGCCCATAGGCAAAGAAGAGCTTGGCGGCTGAATAAACCACATCGTTCTCGTCCATGGCCAGGACGTTCCGGGCATAGTTGCGCGCAGTGATCATGGCGCTGGTGTGCACGTGCTGAACGCCTTTAGGATTTCCGGTGGAGCCTGAGGAGTAGAGCCAGAACGCGACCTCGTCGGCCAAGGTCTCGGCGGGCGTGAACGTGGTTTCGTGTTGCTCCAGTTCTTGTTGAAAGGACATATGGCCCCCGGCATCCCCGCCTGAGACGATCACGTGCTCCAGGATTTCAATGTCGCCCAGAATGTCTGCTACGGTGGGTAGGAGAGCTGCGGAGATCACCAGCACCTGAGCGCGCGAGTCACGCAGCATATATTCATACTGCGCCCCATTGAGCAGCGTGTTGAGGGGCACCGGCACAATGCCGGCGCGGATGGCGCCCCAAAAGGTGATGGGAAAGTCGACCGTGTCCAGCATGATCATGGCCACCCGGGTTTCCCGGGCAATGCCCTGGGCAGTGAGCATGTTTGCCATTTGGCATGACGCGGCGAGCAGCTCGCCATAGGTGAGGGTCCGGTCCGGGTCGATGAAGGCTGCTTTGTCAGCCCGGCCTTCATCGATGTTGCGGTCCACGAAATCAGTGGCCGCGTTGTAAATGCGTGGAAAGTCCATGTGGGATCCGTCGTTCAGCCGTCGCAGTGGGCCAGACATTCTCACAAGGGCCCTATGGAGTTCAACAGAACAATAATGCCAGCTGAAGCCCGAGAATGCGGACGCCGCTTGATTTCGCTCAAAGCACTCGCCGCGCCGTCCTGGTTTAGTTGCGTGGTGAAAGGTCGTAATCGTCCGGAAAGCAGTGCACATGATTTCACGCAGAACCTTACTGATGGCTACGGGGGCAGGGGCGCTGGCCGGCGCAGGGTGGCTGATCTGGACGGCGCAGCGGCCGACCTATGATGAAGTGGTGCGCGAGGTGTGGCGCCATAGATCACCGGACCAGGGCGGTCTGATGTCATATCTGGTGCACTACGCGACCCTGGCGGCGAACAGTCACAATACCCAACCCTGGCGGTTTGCTGAGAGTGGCAACCTGATCACCCTCAGCGCGAACATGGCACGGGCCACTCCGGCTGCAGATCCTGATTTTCACCATCTCTATGCAAGCCTTGGGTGCGCCGTCGAAAACCTTCGACTGGCCGCCGGTGCTGCAGGCCAGGCGGCCGAGATCAGCTTCAGCGCTGCGGAAAACGGCCAGGTGCAGATCGCTCTGGCGTCCAGCCGCGCACCGCGTGACCCGTTGTTTGACGCTATCCTTGAGCGCCAATGCTCAAGGGGCCTCTATGATGGGCGCACGGTCCCGCCACGAGAGCTTGCGGACCTCACCGCCTCCGCCAAAGAAGCCGGAGGGCGAGCTTTGGTCATCGAGGATAAAGCCGTCATCGAACAGATCTTGGAGTTGAGCATTGAGGCCAATACCCGCCAGATCAACGATGCAACCTTCCGCGAGGAGTTGAAGTCCTGGCTCCGGTTTAGCGGCGCCCATGCGGCGGAAAGCAGGGACGGGCTCTATGGTCCGTGTGCGGGCAATCCGGCAATGCCGAGTTTCCTGGGCGACCTTGTCTTCGACTTTGCGTTCGGAGCCGAGGCGGAGAATGACAAACTGGCAGAGCAGGTGCGTTCCTCGGCCGGGCTCATGGTGTTCATCAGTGATGCAGATGACAAAGCCCATTGGGTCCAGTCCGGACGTGGCTACCAGCGCTTTGCGCTTCACGCCACGGCCTTCGGCGTTCGGCACGCTTTTGTTAATCAGCCGGTCGACGTGCCCGAGGTGCGCGCTCAATTGTCTGAGCTTCTGGGACTGCGGTCCGCGCGGCCGGACCTGATGGTGCGCTTCGGGTACGGTAAGGCGATGCCGAAGTCCCTGCGCAGACCGGTCAACGCTGTCATCGCGCAAGGCAGTGCGTCATGAAAAACCTGGTCATCTTCTACTCGCGCACCGGTACCATCCGGCGCAATGCCGGACACCACCAATTACCTTAGTCCCTTGTGAGCACCTCGCTCCCGGCCTAACATCGCGCCGGCAAAAAAGAGGTGAGGCATGCTGAGTGCACAAATCAATGAACTGATCACGCGCACGGGACCTGGCACAGACGCAGGCCGCATGATGCGTCACTACTGGCAGCCGGCCGCGCTGGTGGATGAACTGGAGGGCCCACGCCCTGTGCGCCCGGTGACCTTGCTGGGCGAGGAGCTGGTGGCGTTTAAGAACACCGATGGCAGCTACGGCCTAATCGGCAAGCACTGCCCGCACCGGGGTGCGGATTTGTGCTACGGACGCCTGGAAGATGGCGGCCTGCGTTGCCCGTTTCACGGTTGGCTGTTTGACCGGGACGGCAACTGCTTAGAACAGCCGGCAGAGCCGGACGGCAGCCGCATGCACGAAAACATCCGCCACACCGCCTACCCGGTGATTGAGCGGGCCGGCATTCTCTGGGCCTATCTGGGGGACGGGGAGCCACCGGCCTTTCCCGACCTGGATTGCTTTGTGGCGCCGGACACCCATGTGTTTGCCTTCAAAGGCTTCATTGAGTGCAACTGGTTGCAGGCCTTGGAGGTGGGGATCGACCCGGCGCATGCCTCGTTCCTCCACCGCTTCCTGCAGGATGAGGACCCTGAAGACAGTTATGGCAAACAGTTCCGAGGCAAGTCGATTGCCTCAAACATGCCCATGACCAAGATCTTGAGGGAGTTTCCGAGGCCCGAAATCCAAGTGGAGGAAACCGCGTTTGGCCTACGTCTCACGGCCCTGCGCAACCTCGACAATCAGGGCATGCATGTGCGGGTCACCAATCAGATTTTCCCCCATGGGATTGTCATTCCCATGTCGCCGGAAATGACCATCACCCAATGGCACGTGCCGGTGAATGATGAGACCTGTTATTGGTACGCGGTGTTCACCAGCTTCACCGATCCGGTCGACAAGCCGGTGATGCGCGCCCAGCGCCTGGAGCTCTATGAGCTGCCGGATTACAAGCCGCGCCTGAATAAGGCGAACGATTACGGTTTTGATCCAAAAGAGCAGGAGCGCGACACCTATCTTGGCATGGGGCTCGACATCAACGTGCATGACCAGTGGGCCGTGGAGAGTCCGGGTCCGATTTTCGATCGCACCAATGAACACCTCGGCAAGTCGGATGTGGGCATCATCGCTTACCGCCGCATGCTGCGCCGTGCGATTAACGCGGCAGGCGATGGCGGCGCACTTCCGATGGTGTTGCGAAACGGGGACGGTGCGGCAATCCGCGGGCCAGCGGCGCTGGACACGATTGCTGGTCTAGATGACTGGCAGGAGGCATGGAAGGCGCGCGACCGCGAACGCCGCGAAGCATCGGGCTGGGCCCCGGACCCCTGGTAGGGGTCGACGTGTTTGGGGTGTGAGGGGTTGAGATGAGTAAGAGTAGTTTCCAAACGCGGCATAATCTGTGGACGGACGACCAGCGCCGCCAGGCGGCAGATATCGCCAAGCGCATTAAAACAGAAGGCTTCACCAGCTTACGTCTGGCGTTTGCTGACCAGCACGGGATCTTGCGCGGCAAGACTTTGATTGCCGAAGCGGCTGCAGACAAGCTGGGGGAGGGGTGTGCACTGACCACAACCTTGCTGCTGAAGGATACCTCGCACCGCACTGTCTTCCCTGTGTGGCAGTCCGGTGGTGGGCTGGAAGACGACAAGCTCACCGGCGCAGCTGACTTCATCATGCTGCCTGATCCGGCTACGTTTCAAGAATTGCCCTGGGCACCCGGCACCTGTTGGATGCTGTGCGATATCTATTATCCTGATGGGACCCCGGTGCCTTTTTCAACCCGCCGGATTTGCCAAACTGCGCTCGGTACCCTCGCCCAGCAGGGGTTCAATTTCCTCACAGGGCTCGAGGTGGAGTTTCATGTCTTCCATATTCTGGATGAGAAATTGGAGCCAGCGGATGCCACGCATCCTGGCGCGCCGCCCGAAGTGGAACTCATGGCGCAAGGCTATCAGTACCTCACCGAAACCCGCTACGATAAACTTGAACCAATATGTGAAGTTCTGCGTTCAAACCTGGTCTCTATGGGCTTACCGCTCCAATCCATGGAAGTGGAGTTTGGGCCGAGCCAGCTAGAGTTTACCTTCGCTCCCCAAGAGGGAATTGCAACCGCAGATACCATGATGTTGTTCCGATCTGCGGTGAAGCAAATCTGCCGCAGGGAGGGGGTGCTGGCCACGTTCATGTGCAGGCCGGCGCTGGAGAATGTCTTCTCGTCCGGCTGGCATCTGCATCAATCGATTCTGGATGCCAAGACCGGTGCCAATCTGTTTCAGGCATCTGATGGAGAGGTTCTTTCGGAGATGGGCCGGCAGTTC
>JBCDIP010000027.1:0-13682 GCA_038748855.1 Pseudomonadota bacterium | reverse complement strand
GATAGACGCCGTGTGGGCGTGATAAGATGTGAGCGAGACAATCGGCTCACCCCCTTTTCTTGCGGTGATTTCTGGTGCAGTGATGCGGCGCACTTGCTTTTGCACTGACATGGGGCCAATCCTTTGACGATGCGTGGTGTGTTCAGCTCTATGTTCACTCTTCTACCAAGAAAACCAACCGGCAGGACTGGGTAATATGGCCACCTGGAACGACCTTCAAGCCGAGCTTGATCTGTGGCGCGCGGAGGGACGCGAAGCCACCATCTGGTGGCGAGATGATGATGCTTGCCTGCCGCACCCGAACCTGAACCGCCTTCTGGACACCGCCAAGCGGGCAGAGGCGCCTATCCACATGGCCACGATCCCCGCCTGGCTCACCAAGGAAGTGGTCGACCTCTTTCAGGCCAACACCCATGTGCACGTGCTGCAACACGGCTTTGCCCACATGAACCATGCGCCCAAAGGGCAGGGGGCTTGGGAGCTGGGCACGCACCGGCCTATGGATGTTGTGCTGACGGAGATGCGCTCCGGCCTGGACAAGCTTGAGGCTGTGTTCGGCGAGCAGTTCAGCCCCGTGATGGCGCCGCCATGGACGCGGATTGCGCCCGAGGTCACCGCCGAGCTTGCCGGCATCGGCTTCAAAGGCCTCACGCTTGTGGCGACCCGCACAGCCAAATATGCCGCGCCGGGCTTGCTTGAAGTGAATGCCCGCTGCGAGCCCATCAAGTGGAAAGGCGGGGCACGGTTTACCGGCACCGAGCGGGCATTGGACGATGTGGTGAGCCATTTGCGCGACCGACGCACGGGAGCTGAAGATCCCGAAGAGCCCACTGGTCTGCTCACCCACCACATCGACCATGATGCGCACATCTGGGGTTTTGTGGAAGAGCTCTCCGTGGTCCTGAACGCCCATCCTGCCACCCGCTGGGTGCGCTTTGATGAGCTCTTTGAGGAGAATTGAGATGGTCACCGTCCGGAAGGCGGAGAATGCGCTGAGGGGCGATGTCGCCCGCTTCCTGCACGAGGAGATGAACCCGAAGATCTCTCTGGAGCGCTGGCAAGGCTTTCTGGACGGGCGTTGGGCGGCCGAAGATGCGGGCTATGCGTTTATCGCCGAAGATGCCGGCAAGATCGTCGGTGTTCTGTCGGGTGTTTACGCGGACCGCACCATCAACGGCCGGGAGGTTCGCACGTGCAATCTCTCGTCTTGGTACATTCTGAAATCCCACCGCGGCGGCGGTTTGGGGTTTGAGATGATGAGCACGGCCCTGTCGGAGCCGGATGTGACCTTCACCACCTATTCGTCGAACCCCCCAGCGTTGAGCGTCTGCCTGAAGGCCGGAATGACCACCCTGGAGACCCACCGGATGGTGTGGCACACCCGGGCAGAACCGGCCAAAGGCGAGCTTGTGGTGGTGCGCGACATGGAGGCGGCCGCCCATCTGATGGATGCGCCTTCTCACCGGGCGATCGTGGATCATGCCGGGCTGAACGTGCACCCGCTGGCGTTCCGCACCGAGGATGGGGATCTGTGCGTTGCTGTGTTCTCCATTAAGCAGAAGGGAGACGACATTGCCTTCCACGAGGCGCTGTACATCTCCGATCGTGCCCTCTTTGCTGCCAATGCCCGCGCCCTTGCCGACGCCATCTTACCCAGCGAGAAGGCTCTCATGTCGGTGGATGCGCGCCTGCTTGAAGGCCACGACGCCAAGCCGGATGAACTCTTGGAATTGCCGGTCAACCGGGGTTTCCAATCCGCCGGTCTGGCGGCGCATGAGATGGATTTTCTCTATTCGGAGATCCCTCTTCTAGACTTGAAGCTGTACTGATGTCCGGGTTGTCGCAAGGCCAGTTGCCGGATGGCGTGAGATCACGTTATCTGAGCGATATCAACGGCTTGACCATGCATATTCTGGAATCAGGTTATGAGGCGGGGGGCCGAGGCTTGGTGCTCCTGCTGCATGGGTTTCCCGAACTGGCCTACAGCTGGCGCAAGGTCATGGTGCCTTTGGCGGAGGCTGGGTACCACGTGGTGGCGCCCGATCAGCGCGGCTATGGCCTGACGACCGGTTGGGACGGCGACTATCACAGCGACATCTCCCCGTTCCGCTTGTTCAATCTGGTGCGCGATGTGATGGGGCTTGTGCATGCTCTCGGCTACGAGACGGTGAGCGGTGTCTTCGGCCACGATTTCGGCTCGCCGGTGGCGGCCTGGTGTTCGGTGATCCGGCCCGACATTTTCAAGTCTGTGGCCTTGTTGAGCGCGCCAATCGGCCAGGCAGCCTCCATCGCCAATGCCGCTGCGGGAGAGGATGTGCACGCAGCCATGGCGGCTCTGCCAAGGCCCCGCAAGCACTATCAATGGTACTACTCCACGCCTGAGGCCAACGACGATATGGTCCATTGCCCGCAAGGGACGCATGATTTCCTGCGTGCCTATTACCACCACAAGAGCGCCGACTGGGCGGAGAACAAACCTTATCCGCTGAAAGGCTGGAGGGCAGACGAGCTCGCCAAGCTGCCCACCTACTACATCATGGACTTAGATAAGGACATGGCGGAGACCGTGGCAGAGGAGATGCCGACGGCAGAGGAGATCGCGGCTTGCACATGGCTGCCCGATCCCGAGCTTGAGATCTACAGCAGCACGTTTGCCCGCACGGGCTTTCAAGGCGGGCTCAACTGGTACCGCTGTGCCACCAGCACCCGCTTTCAGCCAGAGATGGAACTGTTCGCCGGGCGCACCATCGACACCCCGTCCCTCTACATTGCTGGCAGCTCCGACTGGGGCATTCATCAAAAGCCCGGTGACTTTGAGCGGATGCAAAGCGAGTTCTGCACAGACATGCGCGGGTGCCATCTGGTGGACGGCGCCGGCCATTGGGTGCAACAGGAACAGCCCGAAGAAACCGTTCGCCTGCTAAAGGTGTTTCTCGCCTCACAATAAGGTCCGCTCAGCCGGCCTTCTGGCAAAGTGCCTCCACTTGATACCAGGATCGCTCAATGCGTCCGTAAATCCGCGCAGCCAGGTTGAACACATCCCAGCCGAACGTCTCTTGGATGAACTGACCGTGCGGGGGCCATTTGTGGATGTAGGGAGCGACCCGGATAATCTCGAAGCCGGCCTCGGCGAACAGGTTCCCAAGGTTCATCGGGCTCCAACTGTAAAGGTGGTAGTTGATATTGTTCGGATGCCACGACTTCTTGATGGCCTCACACGGCACCACGAAATGGATCTTCCCGCCAACTTTGAGCAGGCGATAAAGCGCCTTCAGCTCAGCCAGCGGATGCAGCGTGTGTTCAAGCGCGTTGTTGGAAATAATCACGTCAACGGTCCCTTCACCAAGCCTCTGAAGGGCCTCTTGGGATGACGCGAACAGCTCGATGCCAAACTCCTTGATCTGCGCTTGGGCAGACGGATTAGGTTCGATACCTATTTTACGGTGGCAGGTAATCTCGTTAAGCAGAAAGCCACCGCCGCATCCGAAATCAAGGACCGTGTCGTGCTCTCGGAGCGTGTCCTTGAACTTGAAGAAGTTTGCCTTGCCGCCAAACTCGCCAATCTTCCGCTGCCAGTCAAAGTAGCTCTCGTCGTAATGCTCGCTGTGGGTCTGTCCCATGGTTCACCCCAAAACAAGCGGGAGCCTATTCCCACTCAATCGTGCCCGGCGGCTTGGATGTGATGTCATAGACCACCCGGTTGATGCCCTTCACTTCATTGATGATCCGCGTGGCGGTGCGGCTCAGGAATTCATGGTCGAAGTGATAGTAATCGGCCGTCATCCCGTCGGTGGAGGTCACTGCCCGAAGCGCGCATACATAGTCGTAGGTGCGGCCATCGCCCATCACGCCCACGGTTTGGACCGGCAGCAACACGGCAAAGGCCTGCCAGATGGCATCATAGAGCCCCGCCTGGCGGATCTCGTCCAGATAGATCACATCAGCTTTGCGCAGGATGTCGAGCTTGGGCCGGGTGATCTCACCCGGGATGCGGATCGCAAGACCAGGGCCGGGGAACGGGTGGCGCGCCACAAAAGGCTCCGGCAGGCCGAGCTCGCGGCCCAGCACCCGGACCTCGTCCTTGAAGAGCTCTCTGAGCGGCTCAACCAAATCCATGTTCATGCGTTCCGGCAGCCCACCCACATTATGGTGGGACTTGATGGTCACGGATGGTCCGCCGGTAAACGAAACGCTTTCGATCACATCCGGGTAGAGCGTGCCTTGGGCCAAAAACTGAGCTCCGCCCACGTCCTTGGCTTCGCGCTCGAACACATCAATGAAGGTTGATCCGATGATCTTGCGCTTCTGTTCAGGATCGCTCACCCTGTCCAGCTTACCCAGGAATTCATCGGATGCATCGGCATGGATGAGGGGAATGTTGTAGTGGCCCCGGAACAGGCTCACCACCTCTTCAGCTTCGCCGGCGCGCATCATTCCGGTGTCCACGAACACACAGTGCAACTGATCTCCGATGGCCTCGTGGATCAGCACGGCAGCCACGGAGCTGTCCACCCCGCCGGACAGCCCGCAGATCACTTTGCCATCACCCACTTGCTCACGAATGCGCTCGATCGCCTCTTCCTTGAAGGAGGCCATAGTCCAGTCGCCCGCGCAGCCGCAGATCTTGTGCACGAAGTTGCCGAGCAGCTTGGCGCCGTCGGGCGTGTGCACCACTTCGGGGTGGAACATGAAGCTGAAATAGCGGCGCGCCTCATCGCCCGCGACCGCGAACGGTGCGCCGTCTGAGGAGGCGAACACTTCAAACCCTTCGGGCAGTTCCACCACCCGGTCTCCGTGGGACATCCAGACCTGATGGTTCTCGCCCGGCTCCCACACGCCTTCAAAGAGCGCGCAAGGCTTCTTCACATCCACGAAGGCCCGCCCAAACTCGCGGTGATCGGAGGGCTCAACCTTGCCGCCCAACTGAGCACACATGGTTTGCTGGCCATAACAGATGCCGAGCACAGGCAGGTCGGTCTCAAACACGCCATCCGGCGCGCGGGGGCTTTCCCCTTCCAGCACAGAGGCCGGGCCGCCGGAGAGGATGATGCCTTTGAGCCCATCCCAGTTCAGAGCACTGGCGGCAGATTGAAAGGGGACAATTTCGGAGTAAACCCCAGCCTCGCGCACACGGCGGGCGATCAGCTGGGTGACTTGGGAGCCAAAGTCGATGATGAGAATGCGGTCCGTCATGGCGGGCAATTATAGGATTCCCGCCATGACGGCAATGCGCAACATTGTCTTTCCGCGCAATCTTCATCAAACGGCGAGCCGCCAGAAGGCGAAATCGTCCGATTTCATCAGTTTGCGCAGCCTGCGGTCCGGTTTTTTGAAGAGGAACTGGGGTCCCTCACCGGACTTTTGGAAGCAGAACCGCTGCGGCAGCTTGGTGTACAGCGACCGGGGCGGCCGGCAGACCGTCATGTTCTTCAGTTTGCAGCCGGTCTCGTGATCATGCAGGTAAATCTGCTTCACACCGAGCTCGTGCACGAGGAACCACAGGGTCGCCGACAGCATGGCCTCATCCCAGATCTTGGCGTGCGGTGCCACCACGTTCGTGTAGTACGCCACCACCGCCTTTGCATCTACGGTTCGGCCATTCAGCCAGATGTGCTTATCAGGCTCGCCATAAGCTCCGGTCAGGGTTTTGTGGGCGTGATCGGCCGCAGAGCGGCTGAAACGTACCCAGTCCGACTGGAGTTCCTCAATGAGCGCAATGCCCGCATCAAGGTCAATGTCGAGCCTGGCCCATGCCAGGGTGTGCCAGTCTTTCTGCACCACCGGGTGGTCGTAAAACGCAAATGGGCTCTTGCCCTTGCTGTTCACAACCTTTGCATAAGCCTCGTTGTGGGCGTTGGAAAAGTTGAGCTGCAGCACAAGGTTTTGCCCGGGCCGCGAGGTTTGATAGTACAAGCGGTCCCAGTCCTTTTTACGCTCCGGACCCCATGTGGTGAGGGTGAGACGGTACGCCTCAACATCAGCTGGCCAAGCTTTCGCAAGATCATCGCGGCTCAAAGTGCCGCTGCCGCACTCGGCAATGACGGCCTTCAGGGCAGGCCGGGCGAGCAGCTTCCCATATGCACTCTCGCGCAGATCGGAAATGCTGACCGGCTCGTTCATCACGAGTTCCAGCAGCTGCACAGCGTATCGGTCCGGATGATAAGGATAGACTGTCCGGCCGCTCGGCAAGCAAGCGATGATCTCTTTTGCATCTTCAGTCTTCATCGGTCGCATCCCTTCAAAGACCGCGCAACAGGCGTTGCACGTGTCCTGAACTTGAGAGTGAACAAATAGGGTGAAGGCACCGCCGCTATGGGCGGCGTGTCCAGCTAGGGTGTCAGCCGATTAAGATGAAAAGCGAGAAGCTGTTCTAACCAACGCACGCGCGCATGGACCCGCAGCCCCGCCAGGGCGGTGCCGGTAAAGGTCTATGTCTCTGTGTCCAATTGAGCATGAGGGTGCTCCAAGCGCGTCTGTTTACGTTAGGGCAGCGGAGATAGGGGAGATTGAGGGGAAGATCAAGGCCCGGGGCCCATGTTGGACAATCTTCCGTTAAACTGTTGCCAGAATGCGTCAGCTCTTGCGGCCGAGCACCGCGAAGTAAAAGCCATCCGTTTGCGTGGTGGCAGGGGTGAGGGTCACCGAACAATCGTCGGACGACCAGGGTTGCGGCGCCTCGAAGCCGAACAGGTCCTGCCAGACCTCCCCGGCGGACAGCAGCTCAAAACGGTCCTGCTGATCTTCCAGGAACTGGTAGACTTGGCCTTCGTTTTCCTCAGGAAACACTGAGCAGGTGATGTAGCAGAGATAGCCACCCGGCTTCACGAAGACAGAAGCCTCCTGCAAGACTGCGCGCTGTTCTTCCAGCCGCTTCTCCAGGGCTTCGGGCGTCAGCCGCCACTTCGCATCGGGCCTGCGCCGCCACACCCCAGAGCCAGAGCAGGGGGCATCCACCACAACCCGGTCTATGCGATCTGTCAGATCGGCCAGCACGTTCTCGCCAGGTTCGCGCACCTGCACATTCCGCAGGCCTGCCCGCTTAATGCGCTCATAGATGGCAGAGAGCCGGTTGCGGTCCGCATCATAGGCGAAAACCTGCCCCTTGTTCTCCATGCAGGCTGCAAGGGCCAGGGTTTTGCCGCCCGCTCCTGCGCAATAGTCCAAGACCTGCTCGCCGGGCTGGGCAAACACCAGGTGGGAGACCACCTGGCTGCCCTCATCTTGCACCTCCACCCAGCCTTTCTGGTAAGCCCCATCGGCCTGCACATTGGCGCTGCGGCCAAACTCGTTGGGGGCGGGGATGAAGAGGCCATCTGGCGCCAGCACGCAGTCGCGCGGGTTAAAGCGCCCCAGCGCTTTCTTCACCTTGGCCCGGTCGGCTTTTAGCGTATTCACGCGCAGTCCGATCGGTGGACGCTGTGCCAAGGCTCGCGCCTCTGTCACGAACTCCTCGTCGAAGTTGCTTGCGAGGAGGTTGGCCGTCCATTCAGGCACATCGGCTTGCACCCAGTCTGGCGCCTCTGACAGCTTGCGGCTTTGCAGAACGCCTGCTTCTTCAGCGCTCAGGGGTTGGGGCGCGTGCTTATCGCCCTCAAACCATGTGTTCAGCGCATCTGCAGATTTGCCCCAATGGAGCGCAAGAGTGCCGAGCATGGCTGAGCGCGCGGTCGCGTCATCGAGCACCCATTGGGCCGAGGCTTTGTGGCGCAGGGCATCGAAAACCAGATTGCCGATGGCCGCACGGTCGCCAGAGCCGGCAAACCTGTGGGTGCGTCCCCAATCGCGCAAGGCTTCGGTAGCGGGCCGGTGATGGCTCTCCATGTCCGCCAAGACTTCAATGGCGGCGGCGATCCGGCCTCCAGGGGTCATGCGTCAACCAGAACCTTAGGCCGGGCGCTGATAGTTCGGCGCTTCGCGGGTCACCATCACACCATGGGTGTGGCTTTCGGTGAGGGCCGCGTTGGTGATGCGGATGAACTGGGTGCCGGTTTTGAACGCCTCAATGCTGGGCGCGCCGGTATAGCCCATCGCTGCCAGTAGGCCGCCGATCAGCTGATGCAGAACGCCGCCAAGGGGACCCTTGTAGGCAACCTGACCTTCAATGCCTTCCGGCACCAGTTTGTTGGATTCAGCAACCTCTTGCTGGAAATAGCGGTCCGCCGACCCGCCCGCCATGGCGCCCACAGACCCCATGCCGCGATAGGACTTGTAGGAGCGGCCCTGGTAGATGAAGGTTTCGCCCGGGCTTTCATCGGTCCCGGCGAGCAGCGAGCCCACCATCACACAATCAGCGCCGGCTGCGATGGCCTTGGCCAGATCGCCGGAGAACTTGATGCCGCCGTCTGCGATCACCGGCACACCGTGCTTGGCGGCTTCGTTGGCGCAGTCGAGAATGGCGGAAAGCTGAGGCACGCCCACACCGGCCACAATGCGTGTGGTGCAGATGGAGCCGGGGCCAATGCCCACCTTAATGGCATCGGCGCCGGCATCGATCAGGGCCTTCGTGGCTTCAGCGGTGGCCACATTGCCTGCAATCACCTGGCACGAGTTCGACAGTCTCTTGATGCGCGAGACCTGCGACAGCACGTGTTGGGAATGTCCGTGGGCGGTGTCGACCACCACCAGGTCCACATCTGCGTCCACAAGCGCTTCAGCGCGCTCATAGCCATTGTCGCCAGTGCCGGTGGCAGCTGCGGCGCGCAGGCGTCCTTGTGCGTCCTTGCTGGCGTTGGGGTGCTGGGCGGCCTTTTCCATGTCGGTCACAGTGATAAGGCCAATGCACTCCTGGTCTTCATTGACCACGATCAGCTTCTCAATCCGGTGCTGATGCAGCAGTTTGCGCGCCTCATCGCGGTCCACCGTCTCGCGCACCGTGACCAGGTTCTCCTTGGTCATCAGCTCAGAGACAGGCTGATTGGGGTTGTTGGCAAACCGCACATCGCGGTTGGTGATGATGCCGGCCAGTTTGCCCGGCCCGCCATTATTCGATCTTTCCACCACCGGAATGCCGGAAATCTTATGCTGCGCCTTGAGCGCCTGCACATCGGCCAGTGTGGCGTCGGGCGTGATGGTGATCGGGTTAATCACCATACCGCTTTCAAACTTCTTCACCTGGCGCACGTGCTCGGCCTGCTGCTCCGGCTCCAAGTTGCGATGGATCACGCCGATCCCGCCAGCCTGCGCCATGGCAATCGCGAGCTTAGCTTCCGTCACCGTGTCCATGGCGGCAGAGAGCACCGGAATGTTGAGATCGATCTCCCGGGTCACCCTGGTCTTGGTGTCCACTTCAGCAGGCATCACTGCTGAGGCAGCCGGCTTCATCAACACATCATCGAACGTGAGATAATGGGGAAAATCTGAAGTCCCTGGCTCTTGTGCCATGGTGTCAACCTCCTGGGCCACGTGTGGGCTGAAAACGCGTTGGGTGCTGAACTCTAAAAGCGGCGACTCAGCGCCGGTCACCGCCTCAGGTTGACGAGGGTCCTTAACACTCTCATGACCGACCCGTAAAGCGCCAAAACGCGCGCACGTGCCGGTTATGGACAGCTAGGCCTCGCTGCCACCCCGAAAATCCTTCGCCAGCACATAGAGTTCAGCTGAATCAGCCCGGCTCGCATCGGGCTTCACGTGGGAAACTGAGCGGAAAAACTGACGCATTTGCGCCAATAACTCATGCTCGGTGCCCCCTTGCAGCACCTTGGCCACGAACACCCCGCCGGGTTTCAGCACGTCACAGGCAAAATCGAGCGCGATCTCGCACAAAGCGATGATTTTGAGATGATCCGTTTTGCGGTGACCGGTGGCATGGGCCGCCATATCCGACATGACCACATCCGCCGGTCCGCCGAGCGCCTCTTTCAGGCGGTCTGGAGCATCCTGGTCATAGAAATCTGCGTGCAGAAAGGTGACGCCGGCGATGGGCTCGATATCGTGGATGTCGATGGCCACAACCTTGCCGTCGCCCTCAACAGCTTGCACGCGCTTTGCGGCAACCTCTGACCAGCCGCCGGGGGCGGCACCTAAATCCACCACGCTTGCGCCCGGTTTCAAGAAGCCATGCTGCTCGTCCATCTGCATCAGCTTGAAGGCGGAGCGCGAGCGCAAGCCCTGGCGCTTGGCCTCGGCCACGTAAGGGTCGTTCAACTGGCGTTGCAACCAGCGGGGGGAGGAGGTTTTGCGGCCGCGCGCGGTTTTTACCTTAACTTTCAGGTCGCGTTGGCCACGCCCGCTGTCTTTCTTTTTGGTGGCCATAGGTCAGGGCTTTTGGTGCTGTTGGTCTGCTGGGCTGTTGTAGACGCCATCCTCGCGCATCAGGGTGGTGAGAATGCCTTCGCGCAAACCACGGTCGGCAACTCGGATCCAGTCGGCGGGCCACAGCTCGGTAATTGCTTCCAAAATCGCGCACCCGGCGAGCACAAGGTCAGCACGCTCGCGCCCAATGCACGGGCTTGCGGCCCTGTCTTCATATGACATGCCCACAAGCTGGCGGGTCACTGCGCTGGCCTGGTCCCGGTTGATCCAACAGCCGTCCACCCGGTTGCGGTCATACCGTTGCAGGCCAAGATGCACACCGGCTAAAGTGGTCACGGTGCCCGATGTGCCCAGGAGATGATCAGGCTTGGCAACACCTCCGTTGCGCTCAGCCAGCCTGGAGGCAAACTCAGACAAGGCGGGCAGGGCGAAGGCCTTCATTTCCGCAAACGAATCGGGTGTCACGTCAATGCCGCCATACCCCTCAGCCACGGTGACCACACCTGCAGGCAAGGACATCCAGTCCACCAGCTCGTGGGTATCGCCGCAGCTCCTGGTCCACATGAGCTCAGTGGACCCGCCACCAATGTCAAAAACCAAGGTGTTTTGTGCTTCCGGCTCAATCAGCGCGGCCGATCCGGCAAGGGCCAGTCTGGCCTCGGTCTCCCGGTCGATGATCTCCAGCCGCATCCCGGTTTCCCGTTCCACCCTCTCTATGAATTCGGCCCCATTATCAGTGGCGCGGCAGGCTTCCGTAGCGATCAGTCTGGCGCGGTTTACGTTGCGCCATTTCAGTTTGGATGCGCAGACCTTGAGCGCATCAATGGAGCGATCCATAGCCGCCTCAGACAGCCGGCCTGTGCGGCTAACCCCTTCTCCCAGGCGGACAATTCGGGAAAAGGCATCAATAACACGGAAGCCCGTCGCAGCCGGTCTCGCCACCAGAAGGCGGCAATTGTTCGTCCCCAGATCCAGAGCCCCGTAGGCAGGAATGCGCTTGCCCTGGCCGCGTCTGCGGCCCCGGCGGCGGCGGTTCGGTCCACGTCTCTTGGGGTTGTGATGTTTGGGGGGGCGAGGCTCGTCCAGAGGACGCGCATCGTGAGCGCCCTGTTCAGAGGGAGCTGGGTATGCAGGCGCGATCCCGCCCGGCCCATCGCTGGTCTGGTCCACAGTGATCCATCCGGCTCCTGCTGGCCCGCACCTCGCGATCAAACGAGGGGTCCGTAGCTGGAGCCTTCTCAAAAGTTTCGTTGCACCCACTTTAGCAGTTTCGGCGCATCCGGCAAGCAATACCGCAGCGTTGATTGAGACGGGCTCAGTCCCTTGCGGGGTTAACCTGCCATTGAGGGTTTCCGGTTAGGTTTTTAGGCGGAAATCTGCGGGGTAAGCATGCTCAAAGAGTCCAGCAAAAAGCGGAAGCGGCAGACGCTGCTGTCCCAATACACGGCCCATTTGGGCACGGCCGTCCATCGTCACCGCTCCGAAGTGGCGCTGAATGCGGCCAAGGTGCAGGCAGAAATTGCGTCCAAGTCGAAATCTGAGTTCATTGCCAATATGAGCCACGAGCTGCGCACGCCGCTCAATTCCATCATCGGCTTTTCCGATATGTTGCGCAAAAGCAAGACGCCTCAAATCGAAGAAATTCACCAATATGCGGGCTTCATCAAAGAATCAGCGGACCATCTGCTGACCATGATCAACCGCATCCTGGAAATCTCTAAGATCCAGTCCGGCAAGCTCTCCATTGAGTCAGAGCCGTTCACCATGGAAGAGGTCGTGCGCTCATGCGCCTCGATCATTGCTCAGCGGGCGCACGAAGCCAGCATTCAGCTGAAATTTGAGAGCGAGGCGAAGCTCCCGGTCCTGCGCGGCGATGCGCTGCGCATCAAGCAGGTGATCATCAATCTGATGACCAATGCCATCAAGTTCAGCCATGAGGGCGATACGGTCACCCTGTCGGCAGGCATGGGGAACGACAACACGGTCGAGGTCAAGGTCACCGACACCGGCATCGGCATGACCGAAGAGCAGATTGAGATTGCCTTGTCACCGTTCGGCCAAGTGGATAGCGGCCATACCCGCGAGTATGAGGGCACGGGGCTCGGGCTTCCCATTTCCAAGGCCATTGTGGAGCTGCATGACGGCACTCTTGATGTGAAGAGCAACCCTGGCTTCGGCACCACCATCATCATGCGTCTGCCGATCGACGATGACCCGGGCGAAGAGCGCAGACCCCGCTCCACGACGCACTGAAGCTGAAGCCACCTGAGACATTGAACACACCCGATAGACAGAATTGAGAACAATCGCCAATGCAAGCGCCAAACACAGAATTTCAAGGCCAGAACGGCACCGCTGAGCCGCTCTCGCTCGGTCGGTTGGTCTCGGTTACCGGTGGTCAGGCGGTCGTGTTGCTGGACAACCCGGAAGAGCACGAAAACCATGCTCAGCTGATCCGGCCAGATATTGGCACCCTCTTGAAGGTGGATACCCCGACGTCCGTCATCCTGGGTCTGGTTTCGGCGTCCTCAGCTCCCATGCCGTCTCACAACACCGAAGAGCCTGAACTGCGGGTTGTTGAAGTTGAGTTCATTGGCGAGCTCCTCAAGCGCGATGATGGCAGCATCTCCGGCTTCAAGCGCGGGATCAGCCGCTATCCCGGTCTGGGCGATCCTGTTCTGCCCGCAGACCAGGAGGAACTCAGCAAGGCCTATGAATGCGGGGATGCCGAAGCGCTCCGGATTGGCTGCATTCAGCAGGATCCGAGCATTCCGGCTATGGTCAAGATTGATGACCTGTTGGGCAAACACTTTGCTGTCTTGGGAACTACGGGTACGGGTAAGTCCTGCTCGGTGGCCCTGTTCCTCCACCGGATCATCGAACACTCTCCCAACGCGCACATTGTGGTACTGGACGTGCACCGCGAGTATGGCGGTTCGTTCAAAGATTGCGCTGAGATCATCACGCCGCACAACCTCACTCTGCCGTTCTGGCTGCTAACTTTTGAGGAGCTGGTGGAGATCATCTGCGGCGATCAACCAAACCGCGACACCGACATGGAGGTCCTGCGCGATCTCATCCCGGCAGCGAAAACCCGCTATGCCGCCAACCAGCGCAAAGACCGCAAAAATCGGCTGAGCAAGGTTGAAAACGACAACCTGCCCATCGGTGTGGATACGCCGGTGCCCTATAGGGTCTCAGATCTCACCGGCCTTTTAGACGAGTTCATTGGCAAGCTCGATATGCGCAACGACTTGGCACCTTTTAAGCGTATCAAGGCGCGGGTGGAGCATCTGTCGCGCGATCCGCGCTATGGCTTCTTGTTTGGCTCCCTCACGGTCCAGGTCACCATGGCTGATGTGTTCGGCCGCCTGTTCCGGATTCCGGTAAATGGGAAACCCTTCACGATCCTTGAGCTGGGTGGTCTGCCG
>JBCDIP010000026.1:0-13749 GCA_038748855.1 Pseudomonadota bacterium | reverse complement strand
TTTGATCTGGCCTTGCGCAACACGGCTTTGGAGGACACCAGCTTGAAAGGGCGCAAGCTCGCTGATGACACCCGGATCCTCTGTGCATCTCCGGACTATCTGGCACGGCATGGCACACCTCAGCGACCGGAGGAGCTGACCGGGCATCAGGTGGTTGCGTTTCAGGACGCAGCGCCGAAGCAACTTCTCAGCGGTGCCGGTCAGACCGGGCTGTTTGATCCGCGCCAGGCAGGGTGCCGGCTGGTGGTGGATGATGGTCTCAGTCTGAAGGTTGCAACGGCGGCCGGTGCAGGCATCTCGTCCAACTCCCTGTGGAGCGTTCACGCTGAGCTTTGCAGCGGCGCTCTGGTCCGCGTGTTGTCGGACTATGAGGTGGATGACCGCTCGGTGCTGTGGCTGGTCTATCCGAAGTCGAACGTGCTCACCGCGAAGGTGAGGACCTTCATCGACTTCCTGCTGGAAAAGATTGGCAAGGCGCCGGCGTGGGAGACCCAGCCGGCTACCAACTGAACTCCCGGTCGATGCCGGCCAACTTGACGCCGGTGAAAGCCGAAGCCTCCAATGAAAGGGCGCGCAAGTCCTCCACCTCCAGGTTATGGACGGTGGACTTGCCGCAGGATTTGGCCAGCAGCGAAACCTCCATGGTCATGGCCGTGAGGTAGCGCGCTACGCGTTCTGCCCCGGCGGCCACATCCATGCGCTCTTCCAGAGCTGCATCCTGGGTGGCGATGCCCACCGGACACATGCCGGTGTGGCAATGGTGGCAGGCGCCAGGGGAGGTGCCAAGAACGGCGTAGTCTTCCGGATAGCGCGGGGAGTTGCAGCCGAGCGCCATCATCGCCGCATTGCCGATCATCACTGCATCGGCGCCCAGCGCCAGGCACTTGGCCGCATCCACGCCGGAACGAATACCGCCGGCCGCCACCAGGGAGACCTTCTCGCTCATGCCGCAGTCTTCCAGTGCTTCACGGGCCGCGCGGATGGCGGTCATGGTGGGAATACCTGTGTGGTTGAGCAACAGCTCGGGTGAGGCGCCCGTGCCGCCCTCAGCGCCATCTACAACAACGATGTCGGCGCCTGCCTTGGCGGCGATGGCCACGTCATAGCGCGGGCGGGTGGCGCCCATCTTCACGATGATCGGCACCTTATAGTCTGTAGCGAGCCGCAGTTCTTCGACCTTCACCTGCATGTCGTCTGCGCCCAGGAAGTCCGGGTGGCGCACGGTGGAGCGCTGGTCTACGCCTAGGGGCAGGGAGCGCATCTTGGCCACGCGCTCAGACACCTTCATGCCGAGCAGCAGGCCGCCTGTGCCGGGCTTTGCACCTTGGCCCACGGCGATCTCGATGGCATCCGCCCGGCGTAAGTGGTCCAGGTCCAGCATGTAGCGCGACGGCGTCATCTGATAGACCAGAGTGTCAGACGCCTCGCGTTCGTCTTCCAGCATGCCGCCTTCGCCGGTGCAGGTCATGGACCCCACCTTGGAGGCGCCGTAGCCGAGCGCGGCCTTGGCACTCGCAGAGAGCGCGCCGAAGGACATGGAGCCGATATAGATCGGGATATCCAGCTCAAGCGGGTTCTCCACCAGGCCTGAGCCGCCGCCCAGAACGGTTTTGGTTTCACAGTTCTCGCGATACCCTTCCAACGGCAGGCGCGTCATGGTCGCCGGCACGAAGGTGAGATCGTCGAACGTGGGCATGCTCTTGTTGAAGGTGTTGTAGCCGCGCACCTGATAGCGCCCAAGCTGAGCCAGGGCGTGGACCTCGGAGATGGCATCCGGGCTCCAGCGGGTGGACTCGCCCTTGTCATAGGAGCCAGGCACGCCGGCGGGGCGGCCTTCGATGGCGCCGTCCTTAAAGGCGACAGCCTCCTCGCTTGGCATCTCAAAGGGGTATTGGTAGCCGGAGTTTATATCATCAGCCATGCGTTTGCGTCCCTGCTTTCAAAGTGCCAGAGCTTTTCGCCTGAAACGATTTTCTTCCAATCGCGCGCTGCATCATTGATGCCGCGGCTGCGCAACAGTTCTTCAATGGAGGCCACCTCGTCAGGTTGCGGTTCGATGGCCTTGCTGTCGACGCCAAGTGATTTGATGGGACCGGCCACCCAAACCTCGCCGCCCCACAGGCTGTCCGCGCAGGCATCGTCCGCGCCGCCCAGAGCGATGATGCGGCCGGCATGGGCCATGAAGCCGGAGAGATAGCCGATCTTGCCTTCAACGATAATGTCGCCGCCCTTCATGGCGACGCCGCAGCGCGGACCCGCATCGCCCTTCACATGCACCACGCCGCCAAGCATGGAGGCGCCGCAGGACATGCCGGCATAACCGCCCACGGTGATGTCACCTTCGGCCATGGCTTCACCCACTCCCCAGCCGGCATTGCGTTCAACGGTGATGGTGGCGCCGTTGTTGAGGCCGCCGCAGTAGTAGCCAACGGAGCCCTCAAAATGCAGGCTGGCGCCGGCGGGCAGCGCAACGCCCAGATTGTGGCGCGAGCGGGTGTCTTTGATGACGATGTTCCCGCCCTTTTCAGCAGCGGCCTGGATTTCGCGGTGCACCTCGCGGATGTGTTGGTCCCCGACCGTGATGACTTGCTCGCTCATGCCGCTTGCCTCACATCTGCCAGCGCCCAGGAGTTCATCATGCTGGGGCCGTCGTAGTTGATGATGTCCACCTCGCCTTGGTAGATCTTGCGCACGGCCTGCTCTTCGGTGGCAGCAGCCAGCTCGCCGTTTTGCTCCACGGTCACCAGGGGCTTCATGGCGAACTTGTCCTTGGCAAAGCCCATCCCGTCCGTGTCGGAGATCAGGTAGGTGAAGACTCCATCGATGGAGGTGATGGACTTCTTCAAGGCCTGTTCCTTCGTGAGGCCCTTGCTCATCTGGTCTGAGATCCATACGGCGATGAGCTCTGAATCATTGCCGGTCATGAACCGGTAGCCGGCCCGCTCCAGCTTGTCGCGCCAAGTGAAGTAGTCGGTGATCTGGCCATTGTGGACGATGGCCACATCCGCGAACGGGCGTGCCCAGAACGGATGGCTGGCGGTGGGGGAGACGTCGGACTCCGTTGCAAGGCGCGCATGGCCAAGCCCGTGAGTGCCTTTCATGTCGCGAACGCCGTGTTTCTGGGAGACATCCTCAGCGCCGCCAAGGTCTTTGATGATCTCCAGGGAGCGGCCGACGGACTGTACCTCAAGGCGATCGCTGATGGTGTCAGCCGCGCGGGTGAAGGTGCCTAAATCCTTGGGGTCTTTGATGCGCATGCGCACCGAGACGTGCTTGGTGGTGGCATCATCCCAGGTGGGATCGGCCAGGAAGTCGGAGCCATGGTCCCGCAGGATCTCCAAGAAGCTCTCCAGATCCTTAGACAAGGCGTCCCGGGTGAGCCCCATGGCCCGCACGATATAACCCTCATCCACAGGGGGCCCATAGACCGCAAATCCGGTTGAATCGGCGCCTCTATGGCGCTGGGCTTCCATCAGGTCCACAAGGTCCGCGCCAACGTTCCCGGTGGCGCTCAAAATCCGTCCTGCTATGCCGCACATCTGATCACGCAGCTCCTTTTGTATACAGTATACAAAACATACTCTCCGTCGGCCCTCAGCTCAAGCACCGAAATAGGCCTGTTTGATATAGTCCTCACCCTGAAGCTCATCCACGGTGCCGGAGAGACGAATCTCGCCTGTCTCTAGTACGTGAAGTTCTTCCGCTAAGCTCATCGCAAAATTCACATTTTGCTCGGTGATGATGATGGTGAGGCCTGTTTCCTCGTTGAGCTTCTTAAGGGCCGCGGCAATGTCCAGGCACACTTTGGGGGCAAGGCCGATTGTGGGCTCGTCCACCAGAAGCAGTTTTGGGCTGGTCATCAGGGCGCGGCCCAACGAGACCATCTGGCGCTCGCCGCCGCTCTGCGTGCCGGTCTCTTGCGCTTGGCGTTGCTCCAGCACGGGAAAGAGGTCAAACACCATGCGCAGGTTCTCATCGATCTTGTCGCGAGAGGTGTAGGCGCCCACCAGCAGATTGTCTTTAACGCCCATAAAGGGAAAGAGGTTGCCGCGCTCCGGCGCATAGCCAATGCCGGCTTTCACGTTGAGGGCAGGGGACTGGGCGGTGATGTCTTGTCCATCAAAGGTCACCATCCCGGTGGTGGTGGTGATGCCCATGATGGAATCAAGCAGGGTGGATTTGCCCGCACCGTTCGGGCCGATGATGGCGACGATCTTGCCCGGCTCCACGCTCAGGGAGACGCCGTGGAGCGAGCGGGCCTTGCCGTAAAATGCTTCCAGGTTTGAAATGTCCAAAAGGGCCATGGGTTTCTCACGCCCGGTCACTTACGTGCCCAGATACGCCTCCTGGACTTTTTCATCGGCCAGAACTTCATCGAAACTGCCTTCCGACAAGAGCGAGCCGAAGGACATGGCCACAACCCGGTCCACCAGGGGCTGGAGCGAGCGTAAATCGTGGCTGACGATGATGTAGGTGAGGCCGTCCTTTCGCTTCTCTAAGAGCAGCTCCGTGATCTGGCCGATCTCCGACACAGTGAGACCAGCGAACACCTCATCGAGCAGGAGGAGTTTAGGACCGGCGGCGATGGTGCGCGCAAGCTCCAGGCGCCGCAGATCGCCCATGGAAAGCTCTCCTGGATACATGGCGAACTCACGCTCGCCGAAGCCAACGCTGCGGGCGATGGCCATCTCGGCGTCTGGGTCGGGGGCTTGCGAGATCATGGTGCCGATATCATCCGGCATCATGCCGATGCGGATATTGTCTGACACGGGCATCTCATGGAACGGGCGCGGCACCTGGTAGGTGCGCACGATGCCTTGCTGCACCCTCTTGTGGGTGGGCAGTTTGGCAATGTCCTCACCCTGATAGACGATCTGGCCGGAGGTGAGCTGGAGTTCTGCCATGATGAGGTTGAAGGTGGTGGTCTTGCCGGCACCATTGGGCCCGATCAAGCCGAGGCTCTCGCCCTCTTCCACATGGTAGGAGAGATCGTTGACCGCCGTAAGGCCGCCGAAGCGCTTGGAGATGTTCTGAAGTTCCAGGAGCGCACTCATGCTTCAGACCTCTTGGTGAGCGCGCCATAGATCCGCTGAATGATGTGGTGCAGGCCTTTGGGCTCCAGCACATAAACGATGAGCGCAATGGAGCCGTAGATGAAGTAGCGCTCCGTGCCGGGAATGATGGGGCGCAGATATTCCAACAGGAAGGTGAGGAAGAAGGCGCCCATGATGGGGCCGATGATGGTGGAGGCCCCGCCCAGGAGCGCCGCGATGAGGATCGTGAAGAGAAAGTTGATGTCGAAGATGGCTCTTGGCGCAATGGAGCCGAGATAGTGCACATAGAGCGTGCCGCCGACGCCTGCCACGAAGGCGGAGACCATGAAGGCGAAAAGCTTCAGCTTGGTGGTGTCGAGGCCTGAGCTCTTCACCGCGTCTTCATCCATGCTGATGGCGCTGAGCGCTGTGCCGAGGCGCGAACGCACCAGCAGCCAGAGGCAGATGGCGATGACGAACATGACCGCGGAAGAGAGGTAGTAGTTGGGAAGCGCCCCGGTGAGCAGTGTGGGCAGGCCGGAGAGCCCGCGCGTGCCGCCTGTAATGTCCGGGCGCAGAACCTGGGTCAGCTGATACATCAGCTCCATGAAGGCCAGGGTGACCAGCGCAAAGTAGGTGCCGCGGATGCGCAAGGCCGGGAGGAAGAACAAGGTGCCGCCCACCATGGTGGCGATGATGCCCAGCGGAATGGAGAAATAGAGCGGCGTCTCCAGATGGTAGGTGAGCATGGCCGAGGTGTAGGCCGCAATGCCGATGAGGAAGGGATGGCCGAAGCTGATATAGCCTGTGCGCCCTGACAGGATGTCCCAGCTCATGGCGAAAATGGCGATGAAGTTGGCGAAGATGAAGATGCGCAGGGTGCCCGTGGTGGCAAACTGGGGCAGCAGCAGGAGGGCTACGCCAAAGAGGGCCCAGCCGATCATATATTTTCGCATGTTCGGGTCGGACCACATCTAGAGCTCCTCCCGCCCAAACAGGCCTTTGGGCGCGACGATCAGCACGATGATGATGAGCAGCATGGTGAAGACACCGCGCAGCTCGGCGGCGAGCAGTGACGTTGTAATGGTCTCCATGAAGCCGATCAGGTGGGCAACGATGAGGCTGCCAACAATGGAGCCGATGCCGCCAATGACCACGACCGCAACGGCGATGATCAGTGGGCCCACCCACATGGAGGGGTCAAGCTGGGTGTAGGTGGCGAAGAACACCCCGGCGATGGCGCCGAGGCCGCCGGAGATCATCCAGGTGATGAGCGAGATGCGGCGCGGGTCGATGCCGGATACCATGGCGCCTTTGCGGTCCATGGAAACGGCCATGATGGCGCGGCCCAGATGGGTCTTGTGGACGAACCACATGAGCCCACCCAGAATGAACCAGCTGGCAATGGTGGCGATAAGAATGTTGTAGGGAACCGTGACGCCGTCGGTTCTGAGCACGCCGTTAACCAGGGGCCACATGGTGCGCGAGGCGGCGCCGTAGATCATCACAATGAGCGCCTGCATGACCACGGCGAGGATGAGGGTGGAGATCTCCACCGCCACCGGATTGTTCTCCAGGCGGCGCACCAGAAGCTGGTAGGTGGCCACCGCGAAGGCCACGCCTGCGCTCACGGCAATGAGGAAGCCCAGAGGTTTGGGCAGGTGCCAGACCTGGACGCACTGGAAGTAAACGTACCCGCCCAGCATGATGTAGACGCCATAAGCCAGGTTGAGCACGCGGCCCACGGAGAAGATCATGGTGAAGCCCACGGCGATCAGCGCATAGAGACCGCTGAGGAGAAGGCCCTGGATGATGATCTGGCTCATGGGTGGTTTTGCCTGCGCCCGCCGAGTGTATCCCGCGTCCCTGCGAAAGCGGGGACCTTCTCAGCCAAAGGAAAGTCAAGAGCTATGGGCCCCCGCTTTCGCAGGGGCGCGGAATTAGGGTTGGAACACGGGCCCGGTGCCGAAGCACCGGGCCGATTGTTCGCTTACTTCTTCACCCAAGACGGCACGGTGAACTTGCCCGTGGCGTATTTCGGTGGGTAGACCACGGCGCTTGAGCCGTCTTCGTACCACTGAATAACAACCATGGACGGTGCGCCGTCATCGAACGGAGGCGTGATGTCGAACTTGATGTTGTGGGTATATTCCCGCTTGGTGCACGGTTCGATTTCGCCGGGCTTCCAGAAGCCGTAGCGCAGCCACATCTTGCCATCTTTCTTGATGATGACATCCTCGTTCTCCATGGCCTTCACCCAGGCATCCAGAGGCTTGAAGCCACCGGCCTTTTCAGCCGCTGCCATGGCCTGCTTCAGACCGTGATAGGCGTTGAAGCCGTTAAAGTGCGGGAACACGGGCCGCGAAGAGCCATACTTGGCCTTGTAGGTGTCAACAAAGGCTTTGGACGTGTCGTCCAGCGCAAAGCCGACCGAGGGTAGGGGGCTGAGCGAGGAGACGCCGCCGCCGGCACCGCCTGTGTCATCCCAATACTCATGGCCCATTGTCCCGACGTTCACGCCGGTCATTGCGAGGGGAACTTGCAGCTTCACATATTGCGAGGCCACCACCTGACCCTTCTCCGATGAGATGGTGTAGATGAAGTCTGGCTTTAGGCTTTCTGCCTTGGAGAAGATCGGTGCGAAGTCGACCGTGTTCACATCGTAGACGATGGTCTCGAGCACTTCGATACCGGCTTCCGGTGCCAGAACGTCCTTCACCAGACCATTGATCGCGCCGCCGAATGCTGTGTCTTCCTGCAGGATGACCACAGATTTCCAACCCATCTGCTTGGACAGAACGTCTTTGCCGAAGTCGATGTAGAGCGTAGCCAGCGCTTCATCGGAGGCCACGTTCATGAAGTACATTTTGTACTTGTCGTATTCCTTCACCACCTTATCGATGATGCCGATATAGGAGGTCCAGGTGTCGAGCGTGGGGATCTTGTATTCCACCATGCGCGGTAGCCAGCCCAAGGACACATCATCAATGCTGCCGGAGATGATGAAGTCTGCCTTGGCGGTTTCGGCCAGATACTCATAGGCCTTGATGCCTTCGGTGACATCCTCGCGCGTGTCGGCCGTGACCAGTTTGATCTTCTTTCCGCCCAGAACGCCGCCCTTGGCGTTCAACTCTTCAATGGCGATCTCAGCCCCGCGCAGGGTGCTCTTGCCCGTGTCTGAGGCAAACGAGCCTATGAAGCCAACGATGATCTCGTCGGCAGCTTTGGCTGTGTGCATGAAGGCAGATGCCAGCATCACCGCTGAGACGGCGAATGCGGACGCAATAAGTTTGGTGATTTTCATGGTTCCTCCCTTGTGCTGGCTGCAGGCTGGCCGGATTTCGGGGTCGGCTCTTTTTTGTATTCAGTATACAACGCAAGCGGAGTTAACCATGGGCGGAAGGGGGAGTCAAATCGCGGATTTGCCGAGTTAGGCGTGGCTTGCGATGAGCCCCTTGGCGGCGTTTTCGAAGGTCTTCGGGCTGCCCAGGCTGATGGAGAGCATCATGGCACCTTGCAAGGTGGCCACAATTTGTGCGGCCGTGGCCTTGCGCTGACCGGCTTCCATATCTGCCGGCAAGGCTTGCCAGATCCATTTGATGTTGGCGTCGAAGAAGGCGGCCACCGCCTGCTTCAGCTGATCTGGCAGGCCGCGGGATTCTGCGCCCAGCATGCCGCAGAGGCAGTTCTTGTCCGATGACTTCAGCGCCTCCTCATAGGTTTTGCAGAACGCCTTGATCTTCTCCGGCCGCGACTTGGCCTTGGCCGCATGCCCGTTGAGGGCGGCGAAGAAGCGCTCCGAATAGCGCGCCACCAAGGCAAGGCCCAGGTCTTCCTTCTGCGGGAAGTGATAATGGACGCTGGCGCTCTTGATGCCCAGATCATCGGCCAGATCGCGAAAGCTCACCGCGTGGTAGCCCCTCATCCGCATCCTGCTTTCTGCTGCATCCAATATGCGATCGGTGGTGCTCGTCATTGCTCTTCACACTCAGTTGATGGCTATCTATCAGTAGATAGGCTTGACGATATGCTTCGTCAATGGTACGTGTCTACCTATCGATAGATAGATTACTCGAGGACCAACACAATGAAGATCTATGAATTTGAAGGTTTCCCCAATCCGGCCCGTGTGCGCATCGCGCTGGCGGAAAAGAACCTGACGGACAAGGTGGAGTTCGTGAACGTGAATGTGCCTGAAGGTGAGCACAGAACGGACGCGTACCTGGCCAAGAACCCCTCTGGAACTGTCCCGGCATTGGAGCTGGATGATGGTACGGTGATCGCTGAATGCACCGCCATTACCGAGTATCTTGACAGCTCAGCCGGCAGCCGCGAGCTCACGGGCGAGACCCCGAAAGAGCGCGCCGTGATCCACATGATGCAGCGCCGGGCGGAGGCTGATTTGCTCGATGCGGTGGCCACCTACTTTCATCAGGCCACGCCCGGCCTTGGCCCCGACATCGAAGGCGAGCAGTGCGCCGAGTGGGGCGAGCGTCAGCGCACACGCGCCCTTAACGGCATGCGCTATTTCGATGAAGTGCTCGCCGATAAGCCCTATATTGCAGGCGATAACTTCACCATGGCCGACATCACGGCCTTTGCCGGCCTGATCTTTGCCGACTTCGCCAAGATCGACGTGCCGGACGAGTGCACCAACTTGAAGGCGTGGCGTGAACGTGTGGCCAGCCGGCCGAGCGTGGCCAACTGACGAAGGGTTAGGACAATGCAGCTGAACGCTGATTTTTCGGTGAGGGCGTCTGCCCACGGGAGCCAGCTTGAGTGGCTGGCGTCCCCCATGGCCGGCGTGGAGCGCCGGATGCTGGAACGCATGGGTGATGAAGTGGCCCGGGCAACGACCATCGTGCGCTATGCGCCTGGCAGTCACTTCTCAGCCCATGTGCACACGGGCGGCGAAGAGTTCCTGGTGCTGGACGGTGTGTTCCAGGACGAGCATGGCGACTTCCCCGCAGGCAGCTATATCCGTAACCCGCCGCAGTCCTCACACACGCCAGGCTCCGATGAGGGCTGCACCATCTTCGTCAAGCTCTGGCAGTTCGACATGGATGACCGCACCCAGGTGCGCCTGGACACCAACGCTATGGCCTACAAGGCAGACCCAGAGCGTGCCGGGGTTGAGGCGATAGAGCTGTTCAGCGATGAGCGCGAGACCGTCTCCATGGAACGCTGGGCGCGCGGTGCTGAGGTTGATCTCAGCGCTAAGCATGGTCTGGAAGTGCTGGTCCTGGAAGGCGGCTTTCAGGAAGGTGGAGAAGCGTTCTCACCGCAATCCTGGCTTCGGCTGCCCAATGGGGCGCATTCCAGGGCGCAAGCGGGGCCGGAAGGCGCCGTGGTTTGGATCAAGCGGGACCACCTTGCCGTCCCGCCTAAAGCCCCAAACCCTCAGTAACGAAGACGGGGCGGCGCCGCGTGACGGCCGCCCCAACTTTCGTTTTTATGCCTTTTGGCCGCAATTGGGTTCCGACACAGGCGTCTTCAGATAGGGCGCCACGTGCTTCGGCATGGACATGCCCGTCCAGTGAAAGTCCCAGCGCGTGAGATAGCCTTTCTCGCTCAGCAAGGTGATGTGCTCGGCCAACGTGGAGTTCAGCTCCTTCGGCAGTCGCGTTTTACCGATCCTGTAGTGATCGGGGTCGCTCTTGCGTTGCTCGTGCATCATCTTGAACATCATCATGTTGGCCCGGCCGGCCGCGGAGCCGTTCTTGAGCTGCTTGAACATCTTCTCGATGCCGTGCGCGTTTGCCCGCATTTGGAAGAAGCCGTTCAACTGGGCAATCAGATATTGCCGCTCAGCGGGGGCGCAGAGGCGTTCCACGTTGGTCTGCATTGTGCACACCAGGTAGTCACGGGCCTTCTTCACCTGTGAATGGATGTACATGGGGTGGATCTTGGTGAGCTCTTTCTTGCTGCGCAGCGAGCCCTTCCAGCAAGCTTCCGACAGCTTGAACTGAACATCGTCTTTTACGGACTCGTGGGTCGGCATGACCACCGCGAAATCCTTCGTGTGTTTCTTATAGTTGGAGCCGCCCATCTGGGTCACATAGATCTCTTGCGCACTGTAGGTGTGCACCGGCAGATCCTCGAAGAATATGATGCCGGCGACGATAGCTGCCGTGAACAGACCTCCTGTGGCGTAGAGCGCTACAGCGCCGCCGCCATCGTCCTGCTGTTCGGCCGCCATGCGCGTGGACAACTGGCCTGGGTTGCCCCAGCCATCGCTTGTTGAGCCCTTGGCCGCCATAGACAGGCGGTTCGTCGGCACTTGCTTGTTTCCAAATCCCATTGTCACCCTCTCAAAAGTTCGTCTCGTCCCAGTGTCAGTTTATGAGTTCGGCGCGGTGTCGAAGTACGACAGCGTGAACGACGCCTTGACGTTTCGGTCCCGGCCCACCCGGCTAAAGTCGCTGTCGTGAACCGCAATCTCTGTGATTGCGCAGTTGCTCATCTGCAGGCGGAGATCGTCACATTCGCTTCTGATCTGCTCATAGAGCTTTGCACGAACCTCGCGCGTGCCTTCATTGTTCGCGAGGTAATAGCTGACCGGCTTTGAAAGACGTTTCTCGGTTTCCGCGTAGGTCACAGTGCCGGACGTGTCGAACTTTCCAAGCGGGTCTTTCTGCACAAATGCAAACACCATGCTGGCGTAGAAGCGGCCGTCGCGTGTTGGCTTCACAGTGCTGCTCACCAGCATGCATTCGGCCACCAGGCTCTGCTTGAGGACCTCGCACTCATCCTTCCCGTAGCCGTCAATCCGCTGCTCCATAAAGATCTCAAGATGCTCTTTCTTCGGCAGCTCATCGGCGTTGCCAGCAAGATAGATGGGCTTCAATCTGGTGGTCACCCGCAATCGGCGCGGCATGTCGATATCGTTGATGCGCACAAGCGACCAGAAGTTCTTTCTGGGCCCGTAATCGTCGTGCGAATTCAGCACCTCATCCACGCCTTCAATGGAGTAGTCTTTGCCGAACGCTTTGCCGTTGATCATTTGCGAGATGCTGCTCATCACCACGTGCTGCCCGAAGGCAACCGAGACAATGCCGGCGACAACAAGGCCGCCAAGTGAGTAGATGATCCAGTCTTTTATCGTCATGACGCCAAGGCCTAGTCCTGAGACCCCAAGCTGTCCAAGCTGCCGCCGGCGATCTCTTCGGCCAGCTGTCTGACTTGGCTCAGATAGAGGCTTTTGAACGAGCTTGGGTCTGAGATGACCAGATGGGCATTGTTGGTAATGCGTATCTTGCGTTCAGCGATGGGTTTGTAGGGCACACGTGCGTCCAGATCTGTGGGCACCGGGCCGATCAAGGCGTGGTTCGCCCGGTTGGCCACCACCTGATTGTGGCTCGCCCAGGCATTGAAATTCTGCTTGTACCAGAAGGCGAATTTGCGATGCAGCGCCCGGTTCTTGGCCAGGAGATCATCATCACGGCCGCCGCTTTTGCGCACATTGCGCACAAAACCCCAATGAGGTTGAGGATCGCGCAGGAGCGCCGGGTTGCAGCGCAGAATCTCAACCGGCGTTGTGAGTCTGTCTGTGGCGACCCCCAGGGTCTCGTGGCCAATGAGCACAATGCGGGCGATCTCAACGCCCTCGGCAGGATGGACATTCCACATGGCCTTGGAAGGGGAGGTGAGGACCAAATAGACCGGCTTGGATGTCTCCGTGACGAAAACGTCGATGACGTTGAGAGAACGTACCGGCTTGGTATAGCGCTTGGCTTGACCTTTTCCGCGCTTGTGCCACTTCACATAGGATTTGGCGCTCCTGTTCAGATCCTCGTCAGAATAGGAATAGAGCGAGCTGGCTTGCTTGGCCTGGCTGAAGAACACGTGACCCAGATACTCATCTTGCAGGGGCTCAGGCACAGTGCAGCTCTCCACGTCGTGCTCAAACATGGTGACTTCAGCCGGCTCGGATGTATTGGCTGACTTGGAGTAGCCCGTAGTGACCGCTTGGATCCAGACGGGTTGTTCGCTCTGAGTCATGACCACGCCCGGCGGGACCAGATAGCCACGCAGTTTGGAGACAAACTTTTTGACATTAACCTCGCCGCTTGGAACGGCATCGGCGTTGCAGCCAGCCAAAAGGGCGGCAAGCACAGCAATGGAAAATGCGCCTCGAAGCATTGAAGAGGCCCCCGGGGTAATCACTCAGATGCCACGAAATGTACAAGCTACACCTGAAAATGGTGTTAATCTGCGCTGCTGAATTGTGCGAATTGAGTGAACCTGAAAGAGCGAGTGGTCCGCGTCAGTCGAACGCGATGGTGCCGTCTTCTGTGTGGATCACGGCGTCAGCTTCGATCTCCACCATCATTCCAGGCGTGGTGAGGCCGGCCACAACGCCGCTGGTCACCGGTTCTATGCCGGCAAAGATCTCGCCATGGGCCTTGACGAAGCCGCCGCCCGCCGCGTTCTCGGAGAAGAAGGCGCGGGTGCGTACCACGTGCCGCATCTCGGCGCCAACCTGCTGCAGAGCTTCTTCAATGCGCTGGAATATGAACAGGGTCTGAGCGTAAGAATCGCCCGGCGCGTGCAGCTTGCCGCTGGGCTCCACGGCCGTGGTGCCGGCCACATAAACGAAGGGGCCAACCCGTTTGGCTCTTGAATAGGCGCCGATCTTTTCAAACCGGCCGCCCCCTGACGCTGTTCTCACAACCATGTATACTGTATACACCGTACAAAGGAGCCTGTCCAAGAG